>JAKBSX010000206.1 GCA_021844725.1 Actinomycetes bacterium
GACAAGGTTGAAAAAAACAAGGAATTCGACATCGTCAACGATATTGCTGAACCCGTGCCTCAGGATGTGCTCGCTAAGGTTCTGGGATTTGACGATGAATCACGAATAAAAAACAGAGAGCTAGTTTTGCGCTTCGTAAATGCCGATCTTGAAACTAGAAGAGAACGACAGGAAGAGCTCAGAGCATTCCTGCTTGAGAAAATTCGAGAGAAAACTGAGAACCCTGGTGATGATTACCTGAGCCAGATGTGTATGAGCGAGCACGACGGCGAAAGGTTCACCGAAGCCGAATTAGTGGGCATGGTGCAAGGGTTCGCTTTGGCTGGTCACCATACTTCAATCAACGCGATTGCCTCCATGCTCTATCGCCTGTCAGACGAGAATGTCAAAAATCTTTACCTCTCTGACTCAAAATGGAGAAGTAAAATCGTGGAAGAAACGCTTCGCCTTGACCCTCCGATCCATCTGGAGGGAAGAACAACAACGGTTGCCACTACGGTTGGCGGAGTAAAAATCCCCGCCGATCAGTCAGTAGCGCTAATCTATGCGTCTGCAAACCACGACGAAAGTAAATTTGAGCAACCCGAAACGTTCCTGCCTCAACGGGATTCCCTTCAGCACTTGGCATTTGGACACGGAATACATATGTGCATTGGAATGAATCTTGCCAGGCTGGAAATGAATATTATCCTGGAAGAGGTAATGTCCCGAATACCCAATTATCAGCTAATTGGGGAACCGAGAGACTCCGGTATGGTGTTTGGACATCATATGGGATGGGAAAAAATGCCAGCTACAGTATCCAAATAGGCCATGACAATAATTAGGGTTCCATTCCTTTTACCCTAGTAAGATGACAGGCGGCAACTTTGACCTATTCATATATGGTTAATTTTCAAGATATAGGTTCAGCGGGCTTTCTAACTCGTAAAGTCAGAACTTAAGTTAGTAGATGATTTGCAAGTGAATAAGGACGGTATCAGATTCAATGCCAGTTGCAACTGAAACGACAGGGGGCAGTAGCTCCAATAATTTTTCGAGAGGATGGAAAGAACCTACCAAATTTCACTTCGCAATAGTACTTGTTGTGCTTGTTATTGCTGCAGCAGTGGTATTCCTTGTAGTTCGCAAAAATAACACTTCACAGGCCTATTCCCAAATTAGAGCAAGCGGGATTCCCTCATACATCTCAACTCCACTTGCCAATCTGATGGAACTTTCACCTAGCCCTTCTAACGCTAGTGCTCCAAACTTCACGTTAACTGACCAAAATGGCAAGACTTACTCTCTCTCAAGTTTTAGGGGTAAATCAGTGGTTTTGGAGTTCATGGATCCTAATTGCACTGATATATGCCCTCTTGTGGCGCAAGAATTCGTCAATGCGTATCACGATCTCGGAACCTCAGCAAATAATGTGGTGTTTATAGCCGTAAATGTCAACAAATATCACCTCAGCACGGCCGCTGTCACGCGTTTCACCAACGAACACAACCTCAATAAAATCCCCAACTGGCACTTCTTCACTGGACAGCTCAATACGCTTAAGTCAGTGTGGCATAATTATGGCATAACTGTTGATGCTCCAAGTCCCACTGCGGACGTGATACATACCTCAGTAGTCTTCTTCATTGGTCCCAATGGACACGAAAGGTACATAGCAACGCCTACGGATTATCACACCAAATCCGGTGCCGCCTATCTTCCTGCCAGCCAATTGACCTCTTGGGGTAAAGGTATTGCGCTTATTTCGCACAATTTGACATAATGAAACTCAGTCACAAATCATCCAAATGCGCAGAATTGGCTAAATTAATAGACCGGATAGCATCATTACCAAATTATTTGGAAATGATACACGATGTAATGATAGGTTCGAAGTTACTACCTTTTAAGTCAGGCAAGTTTGTTTCCCAGATGTCAGAATCCTTGCTCTGAGCAACAATTTGCCAGGTATGCAGAAAAAGAAAGCGAAATTCGGCAATGAGCCTTACAGAAAATCGAAATGAGCTATCGCCAGAGTGGGGCATCGACCATTTCGACCCCTGGGATCGCAGGATAGCCTACAGCAATATTTGGGAAATATATAGGAACATGCGTGAAACTGCACCGGTTGTACATAGCGATGCCCTCGGAGGATTTTGGTGTGTCACCAGATATGAGGAAGTTCGGACCGCTGCCCGTGACCCGCAAACATTCTCATCAAACTACGCGTTGGCGATTGGAAAACAAAACTGGCCAAAAGAAAAGAAGACCAGCCGCTTGATTGAGACCGATCCACCACAGCACACCCGAAAAAGAAAAGCGATGCAGGCGCCTCTGCTACTCAAAAAAATGGACGGCTTTGCAGACGGAATAAGAGAAGGAGTGAGGCATCTCCTTGATCGAATTGCCAAAATGGGCGAATTCGATATTGTTGCTGACCTTGCTGAGCCCATACCCCAAGAAGCACTTGCAGACATTCTGGGATTTGACGAGGACACCAGGAAGAAAAATAGGGAGTTGGTTCTCGATTTTGTCCATTCAGACTTAGCGAGAAGCAAAGAAACCCAAGAGAATTTCATGGTATTTCTGGAAGAGACAATTCAGGATAAGATTAACAATCCCGGGAACGACTTTTTAAGCGAATTGTGCCACATGGAAATCGACGGCGAGCGCTTCAGCGAACAAGAACTGGTTGGAATGCTCCATGGATTTGCTCTAGCCGGACACCACACATCCATTGATGGTATTTCATCGATGCTCAGAAGGGTGTCGGATGAAAAAATCAAACAGCTTTACCTTAACGACCCAACTATTGCCCCACAAATCGTGGAGGAGTCACTTAGAGCAGATCCCCCAATCCACCTTGAAGGCAGGTCAACTACAATAAAAACGGTACTTGGAGGAATCGAGATACCTGAAGGTGAATCGGTAGCTCTGCTTTATGCGTCAGCCAACCACGATGACCGCCAATTTGAGAATCCTGAAATATTTGACCCTCTAAGGCCATCGAATCAACATCTGGCGTTTGGACATGGCATCCACATGTGCATTGGGATGCATCTAGCCCGCTTAGAAATGCGAACCGTGCTAGAAGAGGTGATGAAGCGATTTCCCAACTACAAGCTCATAGGTGATCCGGTTGATTCGGGAATGACATTTGGGCACCACATGGGCTGGGACGAAATGCGAGCTTCGATAGAGTAGAAACGCCTATCCTGACTCGGTTCGTAAAATTGCCAGCTGGACAAGTTGTCAAGCGACAAATGGGTAACTACCGAAACTTGGTCATCCAACTGTTTTCAGTTTGGCCAACCTTCGTAGTGATCAATTGCTCTCGGGTATTTTCGATTGAATGAACTAACAAAGCGACTGCCGTGATGCTGAATCCACATCCCACACGGAAGTCGCTTTGTTGATTTATCTGCTAAAGCTTGGTACCATAAGCTCGGCTTTTATGCTATTGTCAATAATCCCCTAGCTCACCTGAGCTTTCAGTTGCTTTGAACTCTTTAGCCCAAATCCTACGAAAAGTATTACCGCACTTAATGCCAGATGGAGGAAATTATCAGCCAGATCTATTGGGAACAACCCTAAAACAGTTGTCTGCTGAATGAATCCAATAACGGTTACCAGACCGTAAACAATTCCGAAAATCTGGAAGTAATACTTGGCATATTTCTCAGAGGTAAATCCAGCTATCAATGCTGCCACACCAGAGAGTAGGTGAATCAAGTTATGGACCGTTCCAACCATAAACAGACCCAGCAAGTACCTCATACCATCGCTGCCCCTGGGAGCCAGAGCCGGCACAAATCCTAAAATCCCCACCAAGACAAATACAACTCCAAACAAAATCGCTAACTTTTTAAACATTTGTCCATTCCTTTTAATTGAGAGGCGGGAAACCCTGCCAACTTGACTACCATTCGAAGCCAGTTGCCAACTTGGATGAACCCAAACAAAACGATCCAATACGGCTAGGAACGGTACTGGTGTATCAAGACGAAACTTAAAACATAGGCGTGGATTTTGAGACCGCTTATCTATCTCCTGATTTTCGGTCATCCTTGTCTATCTTGCAGTAAAAGCTGGATCTGAGTAATTTGGGAAAACTTATTTAAATTCTCCAAGTTAGGTGCAGAGTAAATGGAACTTATGGTCTCGCCACTACCTTCGGGAAATAACAGCAGCTCAGCTTTTCAGCTCTCCTTACTATGCGGCCAATCAAAGTCACCCAGCAGAAACGACGGAAATCTTTGAAGTCATATGCGACGGTAAGGCATCGTAATGATCGTGTTCAAGAACAAACTTACCGCGGGCACCGGTGAGTGCTCTGAGATCAATCGCGTAGTGTTTCATTTCAGCAGTTGGGACAATGGCCGTTATCCTCTGCCGGTCTTTTGGGAGTGCCTCTGTTCCCTGCACCTTTGCACGCCTGCTATTGAGATCACCGAGTACGTCACCCAAAGTATTAGATGGTACCGTGACTAGAACTTTTGAAATCGGCTCTAGAACAATAGGGTCACCGTGTGAGAGCGCTTCCTTAAAGGCTAAGGCACCAGCCATCTTGAAGCTCAACTCAGAAGAGTCAACAGAATGAAATTTACCGTCAAAACAGGTCACCCTCACGTCCACGACGGGAAATCCTTTTGGACCCCCCTGTGTCATCGCCTCCAATACACCCTTTTCCACTGCCGGTAAAAATTGTTTCGGGATCGCCCCACCATAAATAGCATCGATGAATTCGAATCCGCCCCCCCGCTCCAGAGGTTCGACCTTGAGACTCGCTACTCCAAATTGACCATGGCCTCCAGACTGTTTCTTATACTTACCTTCGGCTTGGCAAGGCTTAGTGATTGTTTCTTTGTAGGGAATAAGAATGTCTTCAACTTTAACTTCCACGCCGTACTTTCGATGGAGCCGCTCACAGGCAATACCGAGGTGCATTTCTCCCATACCGCATAAAAGCGTCTGTCGAGTCTCGTCAACTCTTTTGAGTTCTAGCGCCGGGTCCTCATCCTGGAGACGATGGATACCGCTCATCAACTTATCTTCGTCACCTTTCGAATTGGGTGAAATAGCCATGGAGTACACACTCGGATCGGGTTTGGGAAACTCGAAAATAATCGATTCACCTTTAGCGGCTAGCGTATCTCCAGTCGAAACTCCTGACAGCTTTGGAACGGCCACGATGTCGCCAGCTCTTGCCTCAGTTAAAGGCATAGTTTCTTTGCCGCGAATCATGTTGATGACGTGCAAGCGCTCTTCGGAATGTGTCCGCGTGTTGAACAGCGTGCAATCCGGCTTCAGAGTTCCAGACATCAGCTTTATCAATGAGACCTTACCCACATAAGGGTCAGAAATAGTCTTAAATACTGTTGCAACTACTGGTCCAGAAGGATCACACTTTAGCTCTCTCAAATTACCAGAACCATCCAGTCCTACCGCTCGACTAAAAAGCGGGGATGGGGCCAGTTCTGCTATCAGTGCCGCAACCCGATCCACTCCAATACCCGTTGACGCAGAGGCGCAAACAACCGGAAACACAGTACCTGCAGCGACTCCACTTGCAAGAGTTGCCTCGAGTTCTGACGGGGAGGGTATTTCTCCGGCTAGATACCTTTCCATGAGATCGTCATCACCGACAACGATCCCCTCTATCAAATGTTCTCTTACTTTATGCTCTAGCTCAGAAATCGAATCCGGGATGGGCTCGACCCTAGAGGCTGCGCCATCGTAGATAATGGCTTTGTCATCTAGTAAATCGGCAATTCCGCAAAATGAGCCTTCTTCTCCAATAGGCAGCTCAAGTGGAGCAATACCACTTCCAAAAATTTCAACCATTTCGTCAAGTACCCGATTGAAACTACCCCTCTCTCTGTCTAGCTTATTTACGATTATCAAGCGCGGTAGCGACAGCTCCTCAGCCAATTCCCAAGCCGCTATCGTCTGAGCTTCAACGCCTTCGACGGCACTAACCACAATCGCCATTAGGTCAGCTGCAAAGCTGGCGGTTCTCAATTCGTATATGAAATCGGCTCTAGAACAATA
>JAKBSX010000207.1 GCA_021844725.1 Actinomycetes bacterium
AAGGTTGAATCCCATCAATGACTGCAAAGTTCGAATCCTGCTTACCCGAGCAATCGCAGCTTCATCATAAAGACGGGATCCACCACGGGAGTATGAACTTGGGGTGACCAGACCAAACTCCTCGTAATACCGGAGCGTTCGCTCTGAAATGCCCATCTGTTCCGCGACAGCACCAATACGGACCAGTGTTTCATCTGAAGTTACCGAATTCGCTGCAGAATCACTCGGCATAACCTGATCAATCCTCCGATCCAGGTTGGATACTAGTCAACCTGAAGATATTTTGATCGCTAGCATTCAAGCAAACAAACATCAGTTGGTCTCCACCAGTAGTTCCGTCTTGTCTGACTCGGCCACAGCATCAGGATCACGGTAGTGATACTTTCCTCCCCTAAGTGCTGAGGCAATCCCGGCAATCACCGTAGCTGCAAAAGCAAAGTAGAATGCCTGGTCAAGTCCTTTGGCGAATGCCGAAGAAATCAGCTTGGGGAAGAATGATCTGCCGGTTAGGTATGCCGCCCTTGCCGCTGGCAGATGAGCTAGTGCAGGCCCAAGTAGCTGCTGCATTGGGTTGTAACCCAGGAAGGCAGAAAACAGCGTCGCAGTCGGTGGAAGATGCGAGATGGTATGAGCCGCCGCAGTTGGAACTCCCTGCTGAGTTAGGCCACTAAACAACACACCTGGCAAATTAGCCGCCAGTCCGGTAATGATCAATGTGAAAAATACACCTATAGAAAGCACCATTGCCGAGTTTTGGAAAGTAGCCACCATTCCGGCCCCCGCTCCCCTTTGATTCGGAGGAAGACTGTTCATGATTCCAGCGCGGTTAGGTGATGCAAACATTCCCATTGCTATCCCATTTAGAAGCAGCAGCAATGCAAACCAGATGTAAGAGAAGTTGATCGGCAGGAATGTAAACAGGATGAAGCTAAGTGACGCTACCGCCATTCCTCCAGTAGCAAATGGGCGGGCACCAAACTTGTCAGAAAGTATTCCAGAAAGTGGCCCGGCTATCAAGAATCCTAAAGTAAGTGGCAGCATGTAGATACCGGCCCACAGCGGGGTATCGGTGAAAGAATAACCGTGGAGAGGAAGCCAGATACCTTGAAGCCAAATAATCAGAATGAACATCATTCCACCACGGCCAAGTGATGCCAGAAGACTTGCAATATTACCAGCTGCAAAGGCTCTGATTCTGAATAGATTCAGGCGGAACATCGGATGAGACACCTTGGTCTCGATGAATGCGAAAATGATCAAAACAACCACTCCGCCACCAAGCAAAGTCATCACCAGTGGACTGGTCCATCCCATTGTGTCATGCCCATATGGCATGATCCCATAAGTAATACCAACTAAAAATGCAATCAGACCAATAGCAAATGTAAGGTTTCCCCACCAGTCGATCTTTGAGGGCGTACGAACTCCCCGCTCCTCAAGCTTCCAGTATGACCAAATTGTTCCAAAGATGCCAAATGGAACCGAAACGACAAATACCAGATGCCAGTTAAGTGGCCCCAGAAGGCCACCCAATATAAGTCCGATAAATGAGCCAGCGATTCCGGCGACATTGTTGATTCCTAAAGCCAAACCTCGCTCATTTTCAGGAAATGCATCAGTCAGAATTGCCGATGAATTGGCAAACAAGAAGGCCCCACCGACACCTTGGAAGATCCTCATGAATATCAACCAAAGTGCAGCCGTGGTTCCATGCATCCATGTGATCGAGAGCAAAATTGAAAAAACAGTGAACACCACAAAACCCAGGTTGAATACTCTAACCCGGCCAAACATGTCACCGATTCGTCCAAAACTGACCACCAGTACCGCCGTAACAACCAAAAATCCCATCAGCAGCCACAGCAGATAACCAGTGTTACTAGGAATCAAAGGGTTCATGTGAATTCCCCGAAATATATCGGGAAGGGCAATCAGCATTATGGAGGAATTGATGGTAGCTATCAGAACCGCAATTGTGGTATTTGAAAGTGCGATCCATTTGTAATGGACGTTCCCTGTCCTCGGTCCTCTCTTAGCTTCCGAACCCACTTCAGTTGCCATCCGCCGTCCTCCCAACATTTCAATCCAAAAACTTTTAATATTTAAATCTAACGTATACGTTAACGTTAACTTCCATTTTATGAAAAATTAACCCTCTGAACTGAAATCCTCTGAAAGGAAGGACTAAATCCAGATCTGACAATTTTTGAAACCACGACCAATTTTCGAACCTTTTGCAGTGGTATCATTTCAAAATGATTGACCGGACTAGGCGAGTCTACTGATGACGATAGGAATGGCAGAACCAGTTACAAAATCACCAATATTCATTCCAGCCTCCCAACCCTGCACTTACAAATCTCTAACGTCACCGAAGATTACCTATTGGGCTCTGAAAATGCGCCCTTACTGGGATGAGACCAACACCATAAGCGATCCTCCGCTGCACAGAAAGATCTGGGAATGGGCATTCATTGCAAGTGCACTTGCAGATTTGAACGTTCTAAAACCTGGGTTTAGGGGGGTGGGTTTTGGCGTTGGCAAAGAACCCCTGGTTCCCCTTTTTGCCTCGCTGGGGTGCAAAATCCTGGCAACTGACCAGTCTGAAAATGAAGCAGAAAATGCCGGATGGAAAGACTCCAACCAGTACGGGGGCGAACTTAATCAACTGAACTCAAAATCCCTTTGTGACCCAACCCTGTTCAGCCAAAACGTTAGCTTCCGCACTGTAGACATGAGAGCTATCCCTGAGGACATCAAAGGATTTGATTTCAACTGGTCGTCCTGTGCGTTTGAACATTTAGGATCCATAGATGCTGGACTTAGATTTATCATAAAACAGCTCGATACCCTGAAGCCGGGTGGAATTGCGGTCCACACCACAGAATTCAACGTTAGTTCAAATTCCAAGACAGTCGAAGCTGGACCCACGGTCCTGTTCCGACGTCGAGACCTGCAATTGCTCGAATCCCGCCTTCAAAAATTGGGGCACCTCACCAGGTTTGATTTTTCTCTTGGTGAAACTGAATATGACCTTCACGTTGACCGGCCCCCTTACCAGGGAGCTCACCTTCGTCTTGAAGCAGACGGCTACGAAATTACTTCATTTGGAATTGTGATACGCAAAGGGGAGGAAAAGAGAAGTCGATTCAGGATCAAATCTAAATAACGACCTTTGATCGCGAAACGTAATTTTTTTCAACGCATTCATAAGGAAACAAAAAGTATCAACAGGATACTTCGAGCCAGTTCCAATTCGCTCAGCGAACAGTCAAATTCGTCGCCGGAACTGCTTGATACCCGAGACCCCTATATCCTGACTCTCGCTTACCAGCCATTCTTACTAACATAGGTTCATATTGGTCCACATAATCGTAGACCAAAACATCACGCTTGGTATCATACTGCCGGTGCAACCTACCAACGTATTGGGCTAATACGCCACGCCATGAAATTGGCATAGTAAGAAATAACGTATCAAGTCGGGCATCGTCAAAGCCCTCTCCCAAATAACGACCAGTTGCAACTATAACCCTCTCCTCACTTCTTGGGATGTTTGACAACAATTCATTTGCAGTCTTCAACTCTTTAGCTTTCAAACCACCACGCAGAACCACGACATTCTTTGTATATCGAAATAATCGGCTTGCAATCATTTCTAGATGGTCCCGACGTTCGGTGATCACTACTGGTGACCGACCTTCTTTGAGAGCCAAGATAATGTCATTTAAAATCAGCTCATTCCTTGATGGATCACGTACCATCCCAGAATAAAGTTGTTGAATTGAGACTTTCTCATCGGGGATGCTTCGAGCGTACCGGAAATCTGTCGAACGAAAAATAACCTTATGATCAAAAGTTTCAGTGAGAGCAAAATTCCTTGCATCGACACGATAACGAATAGGCCCACATTGCATAAAGATAATTGGATGATGACCATCCTTTCTGGTAACAGTTGCTGAAAGGCCAAGTACGTTGCGAGCCTTTAGCTCTCGTGCGATTGCTTCGAATCCCACCGCTGATATATGATGACACTCATCAACCACAACATGCCCATATCCCGCTACCAAATCTGACACGACGCCCTTGCGAACCAAGCTTTGCATCAGAGCTACGTCAATCCTGCCAGTAAGTTTTTTCTTCGCTCCGTAAAAAACACCAATCTCGTCGGGGGAAATATTCAGAAATACTTGAAGCTGGTTTACCCATTGTTCAAGGAGTTGCCTACGATGGACCAGAATGAGTGTATTACGATCACGTGCTTCTATCATCTTTGCAGCCACTACCGTCTTACCGAATGCAGTAGTAGCTGATAACACTCCGATCTCGTGGTCTAGAAGTGCTGCAACCGCGTTCTCCTGTTGAGATGTAAGTTCCCCTTGAAACTGAACTCCTATTGGGTGACCAATCTCACGCTTATCATGCAGTTCCACATAAATGCCAACCTCCTTGAAAAGTGCCAACAATTCCTCGAAACATCCTCTCGGAATAGCAAGATATTCTGGAAGTAACTCTGCACAAGAAATAATCCGCGGCTTTCCAAAGGTTGACAGACGCATCGCCTGAGCAGCATAAAACTCTGGATTCTGAAATGCCGCTAAACGAATTAGTCGAGCAACAAGTTTTGGAGGAAGATTTGAGCGACTAATAAATATTTGATTTCCAAGAACCACCTCAACTCTTTCGGGTAGTACTTCGTCAATTGGTAAATGCGGATACCGGTGCGAAGGTAGAGAAGTCCAAGGCTCCTTTTCACCATCATCAGTTAGCGAAAGCCGGACACCTAAGACTTGTCCATTGACAGATGCCCTCTCGATGATCGGCATTACCTCCTGTCTCGACATACGCTCTATCGAGGATAGGAATTCCCATTGATCCTCATAAGGAGCGAAATCATCGTTTAAAAAGACGCTATTACCATCCTGTCGTGAATTTCCTTGTAGCGGTAATGCAATTAGATTGCCAAATCCGCCAGAGGGAAGGGTATCTTGACTCGGAAATAATCGGTCGTATGAATCAAATCCGATCTCAGAATGCGCATCCATTGCCTCGGTAAGAAGAAACGATGCCAGACACCTCGCATCTTTAGCTGCTATTGATTCGGCAAAGAAAATCCAAGCATGTGCACCGTTACCAGAACGAGACCGTTCAACGCAAACAGGAACTCCTTGCACTCGTGCTGCATCCCGAAATGCCCTCACATCCTCAGTCCAGGTCTTTTTATCAAAATCAACGGCAACAAACCAACAGGAGTCGTCTCGCAGCAACGGATAGATACCTACTGTGAAGTCAGCTAAACCAGCTGAAACTCTCCCGATCAAATGCGAGCGAATAACGTCATCTGTAACAGGAGTAAAAGCTTGGTTTAAACATTCCCCGCATTTGATTTGCGGTTTACCACATGTTCCTCGTACCCACTCGTTTTGACACGCCGGTGCATAGCCGACTTTTCCAGTTCTGGAGTTGTGCCACCTACGCGAGAATATATCCTCACGCCCTCGGAAAATATCTCTAAATAACGCTATCTTTTCAGATCCGGGAGACGTGTTTGTTACTTTAGTAACCACAGATGGTGGCTTGCTAATAGACTCCTCTTGGATCTGACCATGCTCGATTAGAAGCAACTGCTCAGCAAGTTTTGTTCGCTCCTGATCAAGCTGGGCTAGTCGAGCTTTTAAGTTTTCAATCTTTCGATGGGACTCTTCGATTCTGGCTATCGTACTTTGCCCTTCTGCCAGTAGGAATTATCACTAGTAAAAATTCTAGGGTATTTCATTGCATTTTTAGATCTAGAATTTCATGAAGGAACTCTTCGAATAATTTCACTTTACCATATAGGTATACCAGGCAAGATATCCCAAAAAGTCTGAAATTAAGTAGTAGATACGTCAACCACTCTTGGAAAATACCTAACTAATTTTCCTCAGAAAAAGCCAATCTCTACCACTTAGGCAATTCTTGAATTCTCTAAATCTGACAAAACCTAATTGCGTATCTTAATTTCGGCGCGTAATATTGCGTACACGGAACC
>JAKBSX010000208.1 GCA_021844725.1 Actinomycetes bacterium
TGCGTAGTATGAGGAGTGCAGAGAATGACGGCGTCTACGTCCTTTCTCTTCAGGACGTTCTCGTAACTAGTTTCAAAATCGCAGTTGTTTACCAGTGCAAACTTCTTGGCTTTCTCTTGCGTTCTTGTATAACAAGTAGTGAGTTTCAAGAGTTGCGTTTTCCTGAGCGCATTCTCGTGCATCGTTGACCAGTTGCCGAGGCCGACCAAAGCTACGCGAAGAGGCTGCATTGCCCAACACCCTTCCCTTAGTGTACTGTAGTTATTTCTTCCACAGGAAACTTAGTTATCACGTCGTGTCCTGTTTCAGTGACAACGAGCATCTCCTCGATTCTCACACCAAAGTCGAACATCTTCCCATGCTGCGTCTCCAGAGCGAACACCATTCCTTCCTTGATAGGATATGGATATTCGATTGAGTTGATACGAGAAACTAGAGGAAGGTCGTAATGTGACAATCCTTGCCCATGGCCCCACAGATTTGCCGCAGCTTCCTCCTCCTCTTTGTATCCCCAGATTTCCTTTGCAGTAGGAAACTGCTCTGCTATGTCTTTTGTGGTTATTCCGGGTTTAACGCTGTTTATCGCATCATAGAGCCAGTCCAACGCGGCCTTGTAGTAATCCTTCTGCTCGCTTGAGGGTTGTTTGCCTATGCTGTACGTCCTGTAATAACAGGTGTGATAACCGTTCCATGCGATTACGACATCGATGAAGACCAGGTCTCCATAGCCAATGATGCGATCAGTGAAAGTCCTGTTGTTAGGCCATGTATTTGGACCAGAGCTCACGATGATAGTCTCGACAAAGTCGATTCCTCGGTGGGAATAGGCATAGTCGATAAGGTGTGCCATAACCTCATTCTCCGAGATACCGGGACGGAGAATTTTCGTTGCTTCGTAGTGTATTGCATCTGCAATAATTGCCGCTGTCTTCTCAGCCTCGATTTCATCTCGGTTCTTAACGGCGCGCGCCTCATGAATTGCACTAGTTCCGTCAATGAGCTTGATGCCTACTTCTGAGAATGCCGCAATCATGTTGAAATCGACAAAGTCGGTCGCGAGCGGAAGGTCTGCTACGCCGTGTCCCTTCATCTCCTGTTTTACATCTTTCGCGAATTTGAGGGCTTGATGCTTCGTACCTGCGCCCGAGGCTCCTTTGATCCATGTTCCATATGAATAGCGAATGTTGTCCTTCTTGATCCAAGGATTATTCCTGATCGCATGGTATCTGTTATCGCCCTGTTCGTAAAGCAGGACATCGCCGTCATTTGTAGTGAGACCGTAACGCAGCCCCGGCTTGTCCCTCGTCCACGGTGGGCCTCGTGTTCCTGTTGTGTACCTTATGTTTTCTTCATACATCGCAAGGAAAGCGCCAAAGCCGTTTTGTTTGAAATTGCGCAGCGCTCGCTCTTGCCTGTATTTCCTAACCCTATCCCAGTTGATTCGCTCCTCTGAATCAGTACCGACTATTCCGAATGACAAATGGTTCTCGAAATCTTCGCGCTTAAAATCTCCACTTAAGCATTCCCAAATGAAGACTAGATATTTACTGTTGCAAATGGAGAAACGCAAACTTTGTAATCATCCAAGATTGACCAAAGGAGACGATGCCTGAGATGGTAATAGAACGCGATCTTGCATTGCAGATGGATGATGGGGTATCACTACTTGCAGACGTTTTCAGGCCGAATTCCATAGGCAAGTTTCCAGTGATCATTACGATGGGTCCTTACGGTAAGAATCTACGATATCAGGATGGATATGCTTCTCAATGGAAATGGCTCGTTGAAAGACACCCGGAAATTTTGAATGGTTCTACCTGCTCTCACATGGCGTGGGAGACAGTAGATCCTGAGCGATGGGTACCAAGAGAATACGCGATAGTCCGTGTAGATTCGCGTGGAGCTGGAAGGTCTCCAGGAATACTAGACCCTTATTCTCCAAGAGAAACGCAAGACTTCTACCACTGCATCGAGTGGGCCGCAGAGCAACCATGGAGTACAGGCAAGGTAGGGCTATGCGGTATCTCGTATTACGCAATAAACCAGTGGTCTGTTGCAGCGCTTAATCCGCCGCATCTAGTAGCAATGATTCCATGGGAAGGAGCGGCCGATTACTATAGAGACTTTTGCTATCACGGCGGTATACTCTGCAACGTTTTCATGGAGGTCTGGTATCAAGCTCAGGTCCTTACAATTCAACACGGTTTAGGTGAGAATGGTCCAAAATCTCCTTGGGTTGACGGTAAAGCCGCTGGCCCCGAGACGCTGGACCAGACAGAACTACTCGCTAATCGAGCAGACTGGGTTTGCAACATAAAGAAGCACAGACTTGATGACGAGTTCCACAAATCTAGGTCACCTGATTATTCGAAAATCAAAGTTCCCTTTCTTTCAGCTGCTAACTGGGGGGGCTTTGGCCTTCATCCTAGAGGTAACTTCGAAGGTTTCATGCGCTCCGCATCAAGAAACAAATGGTTAGAAGTTCATGGTGGAAGGCATGAAGAAAATTTCTATCTTCCCGCTTCCGTCGAGCTACAGATGAAGTTCTTTGATTTTTATCTCAAGAGCGAGAAGAATTCTTGGGACAAAGAACCGCGTGTAATGCTGACGATTCGTCACCCAGATCATTTCGAGACACGCAATGAAAGAGAGTGGCCTCTGAAGCGAACTAAATGGACGAAAGTATTTCTTGATTCAAAGATTGGCGCTCTGTCATGGAAGCCCGCAAAGCAACAAGGCAAGACCAAGTTCGATGCACTCGGGGACGGATTGACATTCTATTCTCAACCATTGGATGAGAGCGTGGAAATCACTGGTCCGCTGGCTGCTAGGCTGTTCATCTCTTCAAGCACTGTCGATGCAGACCTATTCCTCACATTGCTTGCATTTTCCGAGGATGGAAAGGAGGTCGAATTTCAAGGAACGCTAGATCCACACACACCGATTGCTCAAGGATGGCTACGAGCTTCACATCGAGAGCTCGACACGCGGAAATCATTGTCCTACTTGCCTTACCACAAGCACAGGACAATCAAATTGTTAAAGCCAAACACGGTTTATCCGCTAGACATCGAAATCTGGCCGACTTGTATCGTCTTGCCAGCGCATTACAGGCTCGCCCTCGAAATTCAGGGTAAGGATTTCCAGAGAAAAGTGACAGGCAGTGAGGAAAACTTCAGAGGAGTTCCGATGAGAGGCTCGGGCCCGTTCCTTCATAACAACCCTGAAGATAGACCTAAGGACGCCTTTGGAGGAATGACGACTGTCCACACCGGACCAGGAAAGGGTTCCTACATCCTACTTCCGATAATTCCGAAGTAACCTAAAGATATGCATTCGAAGGAATAATAGGCAAGAGTACTGAAGACGGATAGGCCCCGCCATAAAAGACAGTGACTTTGCCTCCGAAAATCTCGGGCGGCCTGTCTCTTGGGTCATTGTGAAGAAATGGACCAGACCCTTTTAGTTCGTTTGCGAATGTTGAAATGGTTGTCCCTTTTCCACCGTTTTCGTAGTCTTTCCCCTGTATGGTTAGGGTAATTCGGTATCCTTTTGGCAGGATAATCGATGTGGGCCAGATCTCTATCTCAAGTTCATAGATTTCACCAGGGATTAACAATTCCCTAGTTTTGTGAGGATGATACGGCCTGAAAGGAAGGCTGAGAGAAGGATCTAACTTTCTATGAGACGCGCGCAGCCATCCTTGAGCAAGAGGATTGTGAGGATCAAGTGCGCCTTTGAAAACAATCTCTCGCCCAGCAGGATCGAATACATGGAGCACGAGAAAGAGATCAGCGTCTACGGTCGATGAAGAAACAAACAATCTCACTGATGAAGGACCAGTGATTTCTGTCTCCTGTTCCATGGGAGGAGTGGAGAATGTCAAGCCCGCACCATTAGGATCATACTCGTGTTTTCCAGTGTCAGTGCCAACATTCTGATTCAACGAATTTGCCGCCCCCAGGAATAGTCTTGTCCAATTTGTCCTGTTCAGCGGCCATTCGTTTTCTCCTCTTTGCATGAAACCACCGTCGACTGTACGCAGATTCAAAAGGACTCGCGGCTGCTTCTCCCAATCATTATTATCGCCTTTCAGGTAGCGCGCGAAGAACTTTCTTTGTAGACCGAGTCCGTAACTGGTGTAAAAAAGTGTCCAGTGCTCGAGACCATGCACCTCGAGCCACTTGTTCTTTGACGCGGCGCTCATAAAGCCCTCAAAGTTGCCTCGAGCGTGCAATCCGTGTCCTCCCCAATTTGCACACGAAAGAATTGGAATGTTTATTTTGGAAAGGTCAGCCGTACGCTCAGAATAATACTCATCTTCGAGGTAGTGACTGTAAAGGTCCTCTCCTGGGTCGGTTCTGTTTTTCGCCAATTCATCTTCTGACAATGTCTCGGGTCCGGCTACTAACTCTTCAGTGTTAGGATTCCGCTTTCCTCTTTCACCGACACCGTGTTGGACCGTTCTAACTTGCTTAGGAAACCAATTCTTCCTAAAAGTGCAGAGTATACCACCGTGGTGAGCCATATCGCGATAGAAATCAACAGCGCCCTCCCAAGGAATCATCGCGGAGAGATGAGGAGGCTGCAAAGCAGCTACCTGCCATTGTGTGATCGCAAAGTACGAAATCCCGAGCAGTCCGATCCTGCCAGTACTCCAAGATTGTCTTGCTGCCCACTCTATGCAGTCGTGGTAATCTCTACGCTCTCTCATCGAGTACGGGTTCAGATATCCCGGGGACCTACCACAACCCCTCGAGTCTACCCTGACGCAAACATATCCTTCAGGTACCCATCTTTCTGGGTCGGCAGTTTCCCAGGAAACATATTTGGCCGTAGAGCCCGAGACAATATCTGGAAAGTCATTAATCATCATGTTCCACTGCTGTGGATAGCCTTCTTGGAATGCTAGACCTTTGGCGTAGGGTCCGTATGACATGATGACTGGGTATTTTCCATCTTTTGGTGGGCGGTAGACGTCTGCACGAAGGGATAGCCCATCGTCCATTTTTATCTCGACATCCCAATCTATTTGCATGCCGTCGCGGATTTGGTTTTGTGCGCTGCTCATTCTGAATATGGACTGTTATCTCAAAGATAAATCGTTTTTCAAATCATGAGATGATATGGCATAATAATCTGATTTGCATAAAATCGATAGAAGGAATTTGCCCGTAGTCAGTTCACACTGGGAAGAAGGACAAAAGGATGTCAAGGTTCACTCCAGATCATTCACTTTGATTATTGACCATCCGCTGGATCAGAGGGGAACAGACCTCGGTCCCACGCCATCTGAGACCTTGCTCTCTGCTCTTGCCGGTTGCTTTACTGGCACAATGCTCCCAATCGCAAGAGCCATGAACATACCTTTGACGAAAATAGACATAAAATTGACAGCAACAAAAGGAGAAAAGGAATACGAGAGCCTTAGATCAATCCACTTGGAAGTGAAACTTGACCCAAGACTTCAGGACAGAGGAAAGTTCGAAAGGCTGGTCGAACAAACTAAGCGAAACTGCACCATTTCCAACACTCTATCTCATTCCCCAGAAATAACAATCTCTCAGTCAGGAAGCTAGACTCTTTTGGCAAGCATGATAGTTCTCGCTATAGACTAGCTTCTGCTCCCAATCCTCGAATGCTCCATCCACGCTATTGCGGGCGCTGTCCATTCCCCATTCAAAAGGAAAGTCTGTTCCGAACATCAACCTTTCAATGCCGAGAAATTCGGCGGCTAGTCTAAGAGCTTTGGCGTTGTAAGAGATTGTGTCAGCATACAGGACTCGCTTGATTTTCTCACTCGGAGGTTCACTGAGTTTTCCTTTCGATTCTTCAAAGTTTCTCCACGCCGTGTCTACTCGTCCTTGCACGAACGGCAACGTGCCCGATAGATGTGCTGAAAGTATCTTCAGGTTTGGGAATTTGTCAAACAGTCCAGAATAAGCCATTTTGACCAAGCAGAGAGTAGAGTCGAAAACATAGCCTAACGAGCGAATCAGACCGTTTTCTCTGAGCCGTTCT
>JAKBSX010000209.1 GCA_021844725.1 Actinomycetes bacterium
CCTCGCCCAAATATTCGTGCAAGCCACCCTCAAGTATTGTGCGTACCTACACCAAATGCTTTATGCTCTATCTTTATTTGTTTTCAAAGGATTGGTGATAATCAATGAACGGCGACTCGCCACTCAATATCGGCTCATTTTACAGGAAGGAGAGTATTTGGCGCTCCAAAGGAATTGCAGGTATGGGTGGAATCAGACCAAATAGGCAGACTAACAGCGTCTATGTCTTTCTCAACGCTCCATCCTCCAAACCTAGGCCCGGCAGGTCGCACAACATCTATAAGGATGATTACGACGCCCTTTCTGGACTGTTCAGATATACTGGCGAGGGGCAGAAGGGTGATCAGAGACTATCGAGAGGAAACCTGTGGCTCGCTAATTCTAAGAAGGATATGGCTACCATTCACTTTTTCAGACAATACAATGAGGGTGGCTTGCACGAATATTTGGGCGAGGTAGAAGTGGATTCTTGCTCTAAGGAAATTCAGCCAGACGTATATGGAAACGAACGGTCTGTTTTTGTTTTTTGGCTTAGACCTTTATCGATTCCTGTACCGCAACAACTTGACGCAATGCAACGAGAAATTGAATTCGAACTGAAATGGGCTAAGAGGAATAAGACGGCTGAGGAAATGGAAGAGGAGATACGTGAATGCAGTGAAGATATAGCTCACCGAAACCCTCAAAGAAGAAGGTTTGTGAGAAGCGGCGAGGAATTCGTCCGATACAAAGGGATCGTCAAGCTCCTAAAGGTCGCTTATGAAGTCAGATGTCAGACATGTCATGCGGTTAATTTTGAGACCGATGGTGGATTTTATTCTGAGGTTCACCACCTTATACCGTGGTCAATTAGTCACGATGATACACGGGAAAATCTTGTAGTTTTGTGTGCCAATTGTCACAGGAAGTTTCACCGCGCGACCGATGAAGTGAGGTCAAACCTTTACCGCGAATTGATTTCAACTATGACCTATATCAATTTCCGAAAGCCGAGTTATATCGCTTGAGACAGAGAATATGATGAACATCATTAATCCGTTTGAATCCATTCTGCTTCAATAACATTATCAGAGGAATCTCTATCAACATGTGCTGAACCTTAAGGAGATTTGTGAGATTACTAATTACTATGCTTGATCTAGGCTGCAACACTCATTAGGGAGTGGCTCTTTTCATAACCTCCTGACCAGTTTATTGCCTCACAACGTGACGAAAGTGTCTTATTGGAGCGGTGGCATATATTTTCAACTCAACTTAGATAACACTAGGGGGTTTTGCACTTACATAATAATCTTTACGGAGCTTCCATTTTGAACTTCATAGAGTTTGCTTGCAAGAAAGGAGTCTGAATATGCCGGTATCATTCAAACCTAGAGCACGTATACTTTCAATTTTGGGAGACCAACTGATACGGGATGAAGTAGTGGCACTGACAGAACTCGTCAAGAACTCCTATGATGCTGACGCTAGCTACGTGACTGTGAACATTCAGAATGTGACTAGTCCGAATCTTGACGGGACTATCCTTGTACGTGATGATGGAATAGGAATGGATGAAAAAACGATATCATCGAGTTGGATGGAAATTGCTACGAATTCAAAGTCGCCAAAAGAATTTGTCGATGAACAATCTGGCAGGCTCAAGTCACTGCCTTCAACATCGCCTTCTGGGCGTGTCCATTTAGGGGAGAAGGGAGTTGGCAGACTCTCCGCGATGAAACTTGGCCAGAGAATTCAGATTACGACCAAGCCGACAGATTCAGATTTCGAACTGAATCTAGTTTGGGACACAAGAGAACTGGATAAATATCAGTACCTTGAGGAATTCACAGTTGAGGTGGAAAAGCACAAACCAACAGTCTTTAAAGACTCAGCTCATGGTACTCAGGTATTCATCGATAAGATGAAACAGCCATGGACACCTGGAACCTTGCAAAAATTGTATATCTCACTTAAGCGACTTGCATCCATAGAATTGGAGTCATTTAGAATCCTTTTGATAGCACCAGAGATAGGCGTAAACGAAGAGCTCGAACCCTTAGTCATGCGTAACGCACCTTATGTGATAGAGGGTGACGTGGATCGAAACGGTAGTTTTAGCGGCTTGATGTGCGTCTTGAGCCCATTTGGTGCACAACCAGAAAATGTTACTACGAAGCTTGAGATGAATATTGTAGACCGCATAAATAATACTCCTCGTAGACGAGGAGAATCTGTAAGAATTGTATCTAAACCGACGCACGTCGGACCCATCCACATTTCAATTAAGGCATTCGATCTGGATCCTGCCGGACTCCGAATGGCCAAACTCAACCCTGTTGACAGAGATACTCTAAAAGAGCTGGGTGGATTATCAGTATTTCGTGACAGTTTCCGTATTTTCCCTTACGGAGAAAAAGGCGACGATTGGCTCGAGCTTAATCAACGTCGTGTAAATAATCCCACGTTGCGCCTCAGCAACAATCAAATTGTCGGTGCCATTTTCATAACTCGAGCCTCGAATCCTGACTTGCGTGATAAAACAAACCGGGAGGGCCTTATTGAAAATAGTGCTTACTTTGAGCTTCAAAACATCATTTTGGAGATTTTAGCAATCCTTGAAGATGCGCGATTTAAAGTTAGACCAAGAAAGAAAAGGATTGCAAAGGAGGACAAAGTTTCGATTGCGATTAAGCACGTTCTAGAAGTCGTGTCCGGTCAGCCCAAGATTGTCAAGGCAGTTCAAGGAATCTCAGATGAATATCAAACTTGGAAGGAAGTTAGTGAACAACACAATTCTGTGCTGTTGCAGGTTGCAGGGATCGGAATGGCAGCTGAGATCGTGACACATGAAATAGACAGGGGAATCAGGCTTATTGACGGTAACGTTAAATCGCTCACTGCGCAAATCAATGTCGGCGCACCCAAGAAAAGGATCGACGAGACTCTGTCATTATTATCGGGACACATTCGTGACTTGAGGGAAACAGTTACGCTGCTTCAACCATTGCAGGCATCAAAAAGAGCCCGTGTCGTGCAGCTCAGTGTTGATGAGATAAGTCATGACGTTATCAAGTTGTTTGATGCTGACTTGAAAGACGCTGAAATCGATGCAATTGTAACGGTTGAGAAAAGCGATCTCATTTTGGAATGTACAAGATCCGAAATGATACAGGTACTTATGAATTTAGTTGATAATGCCGTGTACTGGCTCAAGAGGGTGGAGAATCGACGTTTGAACATACATATCAATGGTCCTTATAGAGAAGTCATCGTGCGGGATAGCGGCCCAGGAATAAGTTCAGATATCACGGATGTTATTTTCGAACCATTCTACTCGACAAAGGAAAACGGCCGTGGTCTTGGACTGTATATTGTTCAAGATGTATTGTCTCGCAGGGGATGGTCGATAAAAGTAATGCCGCGCACATCTGAATTCCCTGGCGCCAATTTTCTCTTGACCTTCAAAATAGATACCAAATCTGAGGAGCCCTTGACATGAAGAAGATCGCGATCCTGATTGAAGACGACCCGGACGATAGTGAACAAATAAGCGACGTGCTTAAATCTCAGGGATTTCTCGTGATCCCCGCAAACGATTCTGGCGATGCACTAAAATGTATTGAATCTTGTCCGATTCCTGACTTGATAGTTCTTGATTGGTTTATGGAAGGCTCAGACGCAGGCGATCTTCCCGCCCAAAATTTCCTCAAAAGCATTATGAAGTCAAGTTTCGCCCCCATCGCGATAGTGACTTCTGATATTGTTCGTGCTAGAGAAAATATCCCGAACGAAATACCACAGTGGTTTTGTATGTTTTTTCCTAAAGACGACATAAAGTCGGCTATTCAATCAACATTGGCCGGCATTGCAACAAGACAAGAGTTCAAAATTTCACATCTGGTTTTAGACCCAGTTGTTGGTGCAATTGCACAAGCTTACTGGCACCTAGTTAAGTATGAAGAAAACGGTGTCAATGGTTGGTTGGCTGCTGTTGAGGATTATAATGACTTTCTTGATATGTTTCTTCGTTTCCTTAGACGAGCTCTGGATGCTGTACCGAGCTATGGAAAGGATCTCGATGCAAAAATCGCGCAAGCGAAGACAGTTAATAGTAGTGTTACTCCCTTATTGCGAAGAGCATTATCCATGGACCGATATTTGATTCCTCCCTCGCACTCGCCACCAATGTCAGGAGACATTTACAAGCATCCTGAGAATACGTACTCAATCTTGATAAATCCATCTTGCGATTTAGTTTCGGGAGAAATGCGAGTTAAGAAAGCAGAGAGGGCGAGTCTGATCGAGGCGAAGGATTTACTGGACGTGGAACAGGATTCGACTAACGGCCAATCTAGGAAGAACCGCATCAAGAATAGGCTAAAGAATCGTGATGCTTCAGGCAACGGAAGTATGCGAACTTACACGCTTCCACTTGTTCCTTCTGGAGATGCGGACCCTTATTCCCGATATGTTCACTTAATTGCATTTTTTGAAAGGCAAGAGACTTTAAGCTGGGACGACTTTGAAAAAACCTATGGGGTTTCCAAAAGAATAGCACGTGTAGACTCACCTTTCATGGAAGTATTCCTCAGACAGTACTCCATGTTTGCAAATCGAATTGGAGTCCGCGAAGTTCCTGAGGCTGTCATAAACGAAATAGCAGAGAATAAACTTGGTTCATAGTCTGAATGGAAAATCTCAGATGCATAAACCATTCTTCGTCGACAACATAATTCGTTCGGGTTTCATCCAATTTCGGGGCATCCATGTTGGTTTATCGCCATGAATATCACAGTTTAGGATTATGACTTGAGTGAACTTCAACAAGGTCGCCACTTTTACACTAACATCAAGGTCAATGGGGAAAGAAAGAACATCAGCGGTTGACACATGTTCTAGTTTTGATGCCTACAAATAGCAATTGTCCCCCCGAATAATGGCAAATTTCGATGAGGTTAGTTTACTATTTTGCTATACCTGTCAATGAAGACCGATTGTTTAACCCTGAAATTCAGGCACTATTTTCCTCAATCTCATTCTTCCGGAGAAGCGTACGGTCTTCTGGTTCCGGGAATAAACCAGTAGACTGTCACTTGTGTTAATGCAGATATGGCCAGAACAACAAGCCCAAGTAGGAAAGTCGCTTGTTGACTCGGATTCCCAATAATGAAGAGTATGACAAGGACGTTCAATACCTGAAGCAGTGATATGTATCTACGAAACCTCTGAAAATGTAACCTGACGGGCTCCAGCATTTCATCTAAAGGCGAAATGTCCTGTTTATCCCATACCATGAAGTTAGGAAACGCAGACCTAGTTATTTCTTAATTGCCATTGGGATGAGCAATTTTTGCCCTATTACAGTCATTTCTCGCTGTATGTCTGATAGAACGCGATTGCCATGACGGTGAAAGGAATAGGAAAACCATGGCCTGTATCGATTTCTTTTTTCTTCACACTGTCAGGCTATGTACGCACGACAATCAAACTAGCAAATCTCTGCCGATGTGCTGATGTGTTGCCGTACTGTCTCCGAAACAGTTGATATACGTAACACATTGTTGCTGTGATACGTCGAGCTTCCTGAAATTTGGCGTTCTGGCATACACATTCAATCAGGATCTCCACCAAAAATCCTCTTGCCTGCCGTTTTAGCACAATCTGAGTCATTGGTTGCATCACCATCAAAAGTATGTGTTTCAATTTCAAGGCGCAAATTAGCTCCCTTATGATGGATCTAAAGCCGTCGTTGAAATTCTCTACTGGTGAATTATTCCAAGATCGATCGAAGGTAGTTAGTCAACCTGCGTTAAATTTATTTACCACGGGTTAACTATTGGCATTATGACTAGTGCTCAAACTATTGTTATTCCGCCTGTGTCACTGAAGCGCTACCTTTCTATTTTGATAAATGAATATCCACATTCTATAAAGGCTTCTCAACTCTCGCATCTTGCTGGAGTAACAAAAGCATCCGTCACCAAAGTGCGACAGCGGTTATTGAGCCTGTGCAATACAAAGGAGGCAGCGTCC
>JAKBSX010000210.1 GCA_021844725.1 Actinomycetes bacterium
GTTATGACGAGACCTTTATCCCCTACCTTTTATAGTACAAAGCTGCTCTCCTTTCATGGTGCAGGCTCAACAGAAAGGAGTCACTTATTCAATACTCGCTAATGATTTTGAGGATCTAAGTGATGAGAACTACCTTCGACATTGGAATTTGTCGATAGATAAGGCCAAGATGTCCCAAGTTATGAGAAATCTTTGTAGTAATGCCATCAAATTCACTAAGCCTGGGGGTTCCGTTGCGATAACAGCTCAGATAATCATTGAGAAGGAAGATCAGACGTATTTGCGGATGGAGATCAAAGATACTGGTTACGGAATTGCACTAGAAAATCAACATCGAGTGTTTAATGAGGTAGTGCAATTCCATGCGAGTAAGCAACAGGGAGGAGGAGGAAGTGGATTCGGTCTCGTCATAACGAAAAAAATTGTCGAGTTACATGGGGGTAAGGTCGGTCTATGGTCAGAGGGAGAGGGAAAAGGGTGCACATTTTTTGTTGAACTTCCTGTGCATGAATGCGAAGTCGACACAGAAGAATATGAACAGTATCGCTTCACCTGCAGTCGGCAAAGTGTACGTTCGAGTCTACATTCTACAGCCTCAAAAAATAAAATTGAGGGGAAGTTTTGCTTTTCCAACAAAGAGCCGAAAAGAAAACTGAACGTACTTGTCGTGGATGACTCAAGTCTTAACAGAAAGATGATAAGAAAAATGTTAGAGCGGTTGGGGCATTTTGTTGAGGAAGCGGATGATGGAGACATCGCTGTTGAGAGGTTCCAAAATTCTTTAAAAGCTGAGAAATATTTTGACTTGATTTTGATGGACAGTCAGATGCCGCGTATGTCTGGCCCCGAAGCAGCTTCCATTATTCGGCAGCTTGGGTATACTGGCTTCATTGCGGCTCTTACTGGGAACGCATTGAAAGGAGATATTGAAGAGTATAAGCGTATGGGAGCAGATACCGTGTTGTTGAAGCCTATCGACAGTAAAGTGTTGGATTCGCTGATTGAGGAGGTATTTTTGACTCATCAAAAGCCCCTCTTGGAGGTAAATTACTAGCTTTTTCGATGAAAGATATAAAGCAGAAGCGGTTACATGTGTTTGAGTTGGTGTCCACTGCTCTATTGTTTTGATGAATTCGAGTTAAATAATAGCGGCTTAGTACAGAGATCATAACTGCTTGGAAAACGTTTTAAGAGAAAAATGGTATTGCACTAATGCTTTCATAAAACGCCACACATTATTTTAAAATAATTTGTGAACGATTTGTGCAGTTACAGCTACTAAAGTCAATCTCGGATCTAATGAAACTAATGTAAATCCGTTTTAAAAGCAATAATACTATTATTTTAGTTAAGTATAATATCGAGTGATCATCGAATTATTTAATCTATAGCCCGAGGACGCTCTCTGGCAGTTTAGCGGATCTGGATCTACTGAAAACTGTTGAAAGTAGAGCGATTATCATAGGACCTCTACTAATAGTAGTCATGGATTCCTGGATCATCGAAAATGAAATTCAAAGTACAAAACCGCTTCAATCGAACTAGATTTTCTTCAAATTCGAATAAGAGGTCAATCGATAATCGATCAACTAGAACAAGCTTCACATTAAAAGATCGGCTTCGAGTCAACTTGGCTCCTTGGAGTAAACTAAAACAAAAGTTTCAATAGTTAGTATCGTTGAAGAGAGCACAATGTCCCCTCATTCATGACCTCCACCATGAAATTACTGCTTCTGCATCAATACATAAATTAAACGCCATGTGTTCGTCCATATTCACGAATTCGAATTAACTTCTTGTGAAGTTTGTTCACGAATACAGGTTTTCAGCTTTTCCTTGCATCATGTAAATCCTTTTTTGCTGTCTACTATAAAAATTCAAGTGAATACGATTAGTCGAAAATATGTACCGCAGACAACAGATATTTTAAAAAATCAACATGTGAATTGTAAAAGCAAGCACTACGAATTGCTATCTGCGGTAGTTACTGAATCATTAAGTGATTCTAGAGGGGCAAGTGACCCCATATTTTTCGGTGATGACTTTGCTCTGATCTTCTCCAGCCGCTTGCTGAATGGCTTTGATGAACCACGAATCCCCATCTTTTTTTCATGCAAGTCTTTTTTATTAAGATTTTGTGGTGCCTTTGGATCTCCTGCAATTGATGAGGGTCTTCTAATATTTGAATGCATCTTAGAGGGGGTAAAGAGCGGAGGGAGTTTTGCAGGAGAATGCAAGCGCGATGCCGAATAACCACCGATACTGATTAGTGTAGGTGATGGCGGTCTCTCGATGATGCCGGCACTACGCAGCCCTGGTCGACATGCCTCGAGATAAAAGTAGTCAGCTTCAAAATCTTGCGGCATGGAAAAAAGAGTTCCAACTGTTGGAAGAGCATTCTTGAGCTGGTCAAAATACGAAAGGTCTGAGTCTCCGACTTTCACAAAAGTTTGCTGGCCAGTCTTAGGTCTTTCATTCACAATCGTCATGAAACTTGCGGAGGCGAGATTTTTTGTTGTGATTGTCATTGAAAGTAGATCGTCTTCCCTCGAAAGCTCTGATACATTAAGCGTATTTTGTCGGTCCGTTTCGGTGAGTTCATCATTTGCACGACTTGGGTGAGCTCGCGAGGACTTAAACTGAAAGGGGATAAACGGCTCGTATACTAAAGAACACATTTCCTCTATCTCCCGCCGCTGCTGGGCTTCCTGTTCAAGTAATTTAGAGTAGACGCAGCTAAGAATATCCTCATGCTCCATTTTGGCGATCTCATGGAGGTGACGAATTAATTCGCGCTGGGCGGAATCTTCAGCTGCCATTAGTTCATTCTCACGGCGAATATCTTCTGTCATCTCTGCTAATCTACGTTGCTCCATTCTTTCCTGCTCTTGTTGAGCTAACCTTCGAAGTCTTTGCTCTTCTTCGGCCTTCTCGCGTAATATTCGTTGCTCGGACTCCAATCTTTTCACCTCCTGAAGATGAGCGTAGTGCTTGCGAAGTCGAATACGAGCCTCGGCCCTCTCAGTGATAGCCTTTTCTCTTTCAATTTGTTGCAAGCGCGCTTGTTCAGCTTCCTCTTTAATGCGGCGCTGCTGTTCCAACCACTCTTGCATCTCTCTTTCACGCTTTCTTTGTGCCTCCTGTTCGAGTTTGACTTGGGACTGAAAGTCTTTAACCTCATCCTCGTTCAGAAGGCCACTACCATGAATCCTAAATTCCATTTTAACGGGACATCTGGAATTGCAGAAGAAACTTGCCATTGTGGGCTTATTCCGATATACAGTCTCTGGAGATCTTCAGCGTTATTCTCTAACGGCCGGCTGTAAGAAAATTCAGCAATACTTTTCTCTTCTATCTCCGTGTAATATCGCAAAAGGAAAGACCTTTTGTCCTCCTGTTCCATAATTTGCCGCCCTTCAGCTAGCCTATCATTCGCTCGCATCAACCAAGCGACGTATGACTCCTTTTTCTGACCCTCTTTCTCAGCGAGACGCATAATGGCATCATCTGCATCATCATCGTTGTACCACGATAACATTTCAATCAAAGTGTATCCCTGATTTTCCTTAGAAGCGAACAGCTTGAACCTCTTTTGGGGAATACTAAATGGCGGAACCAGCATTCCGATTCGTGGAAACATGAATCGCTGACAGAGGCGATTCGAATTTACGGGTGGCCAAAAAAATTTAAGGACACCAATCCGCCTTGTAGATAAAACGATATCCAGCTGACGGCGATAGAGTGCAATGCGAATAGTGCTACCTGAAACTGTAAAAACTGCTTGCTCGTATGCTTTGACGAGTTCGGAAAACGAGTAATCGGCATCCTCATTCTTCCTTTTGAATATGCTGAGAAGTTCATCAACACCGTCAGCACTGAAACTAGTATCGTGAAAGAAACTATTACTGCTGTCTTCAGAAGAACTTCGCTCAAGTTCTTGATGCGATGATGTGTGGAGAGAAGCTTGAAGGGTATGATACTGCGGCAATGAAAAGAGTCCTTCCGCGACGGCAAAATCCTTGTCTACAAGCGGCCTTTCAAATCGTTCAGCAACCAGAACTCGCGCGACGGTCGGCACACCCATTCCTTTCTGTGAATTTAATTCTTCATCACCAGCATACCACGACCAGAATTTCGAAAAAATCACTGATCTGGTTCTGTTGTAACCACCATCCATAATGTTATCTTCAGCATCAGGAACCAATACACCATCGTTAACCGCTAATTCAGCGACGTAATTAAGCATGCATGCGACACTGACTTCAAGCCACTATCCAGGTTAATAATGATAAAGGAAAATCCACAAATCCATTTTACCTTTTCAGTAATACTGCACATATGCCAAGGCTTCACTGGTCTACGTCGTGTCCCTGGTAAAGTCATAACTGTGGCAGCAGGAGGATCATCAGGAACAAACGTAAGTGATGAGAGGGGATGAGTAAATATACTTATTCCGCTAATCTCTTGATAGGTCATATAGCCAAGTCTTGCGGGGCTTATTTGTGTAGATTCTGATGGAATGACATTATTCTCTTGCAGAACACGGATTAACTTTGCGGCCGCCATTATAAGGCCCACTTCTTCGTCTGAAAGGAGCATTCGTCTGGAAAATAAATCATCATATCTCAGCTTCTGGCCGTAATATTTTCTGGACAAAAAGATTTAAGCGAATGGAACGAGAGAACGATCATATCATACTTATATAATTCAACGAGAGAGCGAATACGTTCATCACACTGCTTGAGAAGACTCGTCCTTTCTGCTAGGAGAGCAGTTCGATCTATCAGCCGTTCCTTCATAGTTGAAGCCATGGTAATGATGATGGTTAGATCCCCTTTGACATCATGATCACTATTGGAGACGCTGCATTCGGAAGGTATGGTGGACTTCCGAGCCAAATATGCCTCGATGCCGCCCTTGTACCAAGATCGAAACTTAAAATAAAGATTTTCTAGAATCTTCCGAGAGTTGTCAGCTGCAACCTCCATGAAGTCATTTCCATCACCTAAATCGGTTATGCTCCCCCTTTCTTCGGC
The DNA here is from genome assembly GCA_021844725.1 of Actinomycetes bacterium. The sequence continues at coordinate 5,037 of JAKBSX010000210.1, forward strand.
TGACGACGAAATTGATTCGTCCTCTTCACTTTCTCCACCTTGGGATGCTGACGGCGACATTTCCAGCGCGCTGTTTTGCTCTCGCCTATCTGCAGTGAAGCTGAGAAAAGGTCGATTGCGGACGATTTGCTGAAAACGTAGCCATTCCATGTTCCTTTCATCTTCGAAACTACTGCGGAGAAAAGAAAACTCTTCTGGACTCATGATACCCTCCTGAACCACCTTACCACGGAAGAAATCGCTCTTTAGCACAAACTCGATTTCGCGATCGAGGAAATCATGCCTATGTTTAGTTACGAAACCACGCCGATTTCCCCACCACCAGCTGATGAAAGAATCAACAGCAAAGTCGGAGCCTGATTTTATCAAACTTGGTCTGACCTTAGAGGCAGAAGGAATCAGGACTCTAGCAGCGATCGCGAACCTCTGAACGTGAACATCTTGACAGGCAGCGAGAATCTCTTGCTCTTTCATGTATTCCGTGAGTGATGTCCACTCTATATCGTAGTTCTCAACTAACGTTGTAAACTCTGAAGACGTTGCGAGTATCTGCTCATCCGAGCTGAATATTTCGTCATCAGTGTGGGCATTAACGTATCGCACGCATGCGTAAGCCCTGTAAGTCGTATTCGGCCTTAAATTATCAAATGTCAAAACCACTGGCCTTTTCGAGCTCTTAGGAATATCTTGTGACAATAGCGATCCACCACCAGAATAAAGAATAGGATCTTTATCCCTTAATTGAAGTGAGGAAGGGGGGGCCCGTGTAGCCGGTACAATAGCGACAATTACACTGTGAGCTTCTGTTGCCTTCACCCGTATCTCTACTGAGTATTGCTGGACAGACCTTAATTCAATCGAAACTCTACCAGATTGTGACCGCGTCTCATAACCCTTTAACTGATCGGCAGTCGGAACTCTC
>JAKBSX010000211.1 GCA_021844725.1 Actinomycetes bacterium
CAACATATACCAATGTCTTTTTCAATTGAACTTTCTCATCTTTATGTGTCCCACCAAGATACACTTTCTTGTAGGAGAATATTGAACGTCGTAATCGCATTTTGCCAAACGAGCATACCGCACCTCTGAGTTTCTTCTTTTCTATCTCATCATCGATGCTTACATTATCAACCGGAATAGCGACGGTGTAGTATTCTACTTCCTTTTTTTCCATTTCAGCAATTTTCTTCCTAAAATCCAGATTGGAAACTACGTACTGCTCATCCTGGTCGGTCCAAACAGCTTCCGGGTGCAAATCTCTTATTACTGTCGCTTCATCCATAACACCAACTTTCGTGCCGTTCCACATTATATCAAAATTTGATTTAGATATGGGATTTCTGAGAGAATTGTAGACCGGCTCCCCTGATTTCCATACTAATTTTACTTGTGAATTACGCAGACGTTCAATTATAGCACCTTCATCGCCGATCAACTTTTTGGCTTCCCCACTACTGATGCGGAAATACTTCTTCAACTCCGAATTACCAAGGCCGCCGTAGGACTCAGTTTCATATGAAGAGCAAAGCAGATGGGCTGAAAGAAGAAATTCATTCTGAGGATTAATTTTGACAATTTCGGGGCTCTTGTCAAAAAATTCCTTAGGATGCCTCGCGTAATATTGTTCCAAAGGATTGTTTTGCATTAATAGCAATCCTAATCCTTCTCCTTTCCTTCCCGCGCGGCCGAACTCTTGTATCAATGATGCCGTAGATCCTGGATAACCAACTGCCACTGCAGCATTAATATCGCCAATATCGATTCCAAGTTCCAACGCATTAGTTCCGACAATTGCAACTATGTTGCCCATTGCCAAGTCTTTACCTATTTCTTCTCGCTTCTCAGGCGTAAGTGTGGCAGTATATTCCCGTGTTAAATTTGCCATATCCTTGGTCGCAGAATCTTCTCGGAGCCTGGCGTTCAGGAATCGATACATGTTCTTTACTGAAAGGCGAGAACGGCCAAAAATTATTGTCTTGACGGCCTTCTTTTCACGAAGCAAAACTCGACTCAATATGTCAATAGCGATCGTAGATGGCTCGTGACGATTAGCCTGTTCACCTCTTAAAAGTGGTGGATTAATCATGACTATCTTTCGTGCTTGAGATGGTGATGAATCTTCTTCTATTACCGTGAACGAGCTCAATCCAGTCAGAGCTTTTGCATGTTCCAGCGGGTTGCCTATAGTCGCAGAGCAAAGGATGAACTGCGGATTGGAACCTCTAAACTCACAGATTGCTCGCAACCTTCTCAGGACCAATGAAACGTTCGATCCGAAAATGCCCTTATAGGAGTGTATTTCATCGAGGACGATGAATTTTAAACCGCTGAAGAATCTTTCCCACTTGAGGTTATTGCGGAGAATAGCCGTGTGAAGCATATCTGGATTAGTTATGAGGATATTGGGGTGTTCTTTCTCCCTCATGACTGTCCTCTCAAAGTTACTTGTAGCTCCGTCATATTTTCCCAAGCTCATTCGGACACCACCGATTGAGAATCTAAAGAACGATCCTTTTTGGCTTCCAAGTTTTTCATCTGAGTAATCTTCATCAAATTTCAAGATCTTCAGAATTTGGTCTTGGGCTAAGGCTTTAGTGGGATATATGTAAAGCGCGTGAGACTGTTGATCTTTCAACACACTATTTAATACAGGGATGTTGAAACACAGAGTCTTGCCGCTGGCAGCAGATGTGGATATGATTACATTCGTACCTGAAAGGGTTGCATCGATTGCTTTTACTTGATGGGCATATAGCTTCTTGGAGTTTATTCTCTGGTTCTCCAGAGACTCCACTAGTGGTCTCTCTATGTGGTGTTTAAGGTTAGAAAATTTAGCATCTCGCGCAGGGCTTTCATGTACATAAATGTCTGAGTCAATAAGGGTTTCACGAATCCGTTGAACAAACGGATCGGCTTTGAAAGAGGTGGGGTCAATGAAACTTGCCGGCAAGTCAGAAAGATACTCAGCGAACTCTGGCTCAATTTCCACAGCCCCGAGGCAGTTGCCACAAAAGAATCCTTTGCGCTTACCATCGTAGTTATTTGGTAATCGCCAAGGATGCTTCACTGTTTCCTGGTTGGGTGGTTGACCGCGGCCCATAACCTTTAGTTGCATACTTATTCGGCGTTCTCTCAGAATACCCGCGCGGTCAACAACTACTTGAAGGAAATTTTCTTTATTTCTACAATCAAAGCACGTGGGCAAGTCAAGCACCGACATTGGTATATGTTGTATGGAGATTATATAGCAATCTCTGAAAATTCTACCGAAAACGTCAGATAAAGAATGTTCAGTCAATATTCAAAGCAAAGGATGTTGAGTTGCTTGTCACAGATGTGTGTTGGAATGGACCCCTGTTTTTAGAATTACTTTCTGCCCATTGGATTTGATATAACCACCTCCAGTACAAGCTGTCTCTTCCATTCCATGTAGAACTCTCTTGGCGTTGCCGTAGTCGTTGAATGCATTCGGCCGCTTCCTTGTACCTGCCGAATTCCATGGGCCAGATTTACTCGGTCTTGAGCGTGCTATGGAACGACTCGATGTGTCCCTGCTGTTCTGGAGTGCTCTTTGCGATGAATTCCTGCCATTCTATGATTTAACTTTGGCAGTGATTCAACTCTTAAGGGTTCCCGGCCAAGTCTAGGTCAAAACGATCCAATCCTCCAGAATTCGGGACTTTTGATATACTCAGGAATGAGTGCGACTTGGCAAAGATTTTGCAATATAGCAAATAGCCGCCAGTACTCTAACTGTTATAAATCGCCTCCTTAGAAGACGATGGAACTATGCGACTCGCTCATTAAGGTTACCCGATATAAACTATTGAAGGCCAACAGGAAGCAACCATAAATGTGAGGAAGAAGGCAGAGCACAACACGAGAAACCAGTACTGGAATATTCTACGATGCCGCCAAGCTCTACCCTCATGACAGCCCAAGTAGTTCGCGCGCAATCTGCTTATCTACCTATACACCTATTAATACGGATTTTATCCGTATTCTAATACGGAATAAATAAATAACCGACACAAGATTCTGCGTTAAATGCCGGGTAACAAAGTCAAATTAACGTTGAGCGTCGATAAACAAGTTGTTGAGGCGGCAAAAAAACTAGGTCTTAATCTTTCAGACGTAACCGAGAACATATTGAGAGGATTTTCTTTCAGGCCAAGGCATTCAGACAAGGAAGAGCTCGTTGAGAAGTATCAAAACCTGTTTGATGCAATGAAGCCACTGTTACGCGAATTCGGCGCCAGCGTTTCTGTGGGAAAGGATGTAGCATATTACATAGGTGCTAAGGGACATTCAGAACCATTTGATGTTGAAATAATACTTCTATCAAATGGCCGATTCTTCATTGATGAACTTGACCACGTTGTTAACGACGTTTCTGATCTTAACATTAATTCGCTTCATAGGCCGAAGAAGATACTTGAAAATCTCATAGTAGAACTCTCCAAGGGTGCAGACAGGCGCAAGGAAAAAATCAGAGAAATTGAAATGGCCAGAAGGATCATTGAAGCCCTGTCAGATTCGCTGATTAAAGACCGGATTGCCGACAAAGTTGTTAAGGACGAGTCGGCCGAGGGTGGGAATTGAATGGGAAATGGTGAAGGGATTCTTGACTGATCGATCACGTGGTGGACAGGAAAGGTCCTCCTCACGTGGAGGATCTGATTACGAAGAACTTGGCGCTCCAAACGACTTACTTGATGAAGAGGCAATTTGCTTCAGACTGCAACGACCAAATGCAAAGTGGCGCGGTTCCACTAAAAAAGTCATAGACGTTTTCATCGATGAATCAGGAGATCTAGGTTTCTCACAAAAAGCAACTGATACGTTTGTTGTCGCATGCGTGATAGTTGAAGATCCAGTTCTCCTTTCGAGGAAAATTCGCAAACGCATGCGTGAAATAAATGGAAGAAGCAAGAAGGAAATCTACGAATTCAAGTATAGCAACGACAGCCCTGAAGTCAGGAGTCAATTTTTTGAATTGATCAACAGCAGCGATATCGGGTTTTCGGTAATCGGTATAAATAAGAGGCTCGCACGATCAATAGAGAAAAGCAATGTCAATGAATTGTACAGCGAAATGGTGGTGAAATGTCTGCTAGAAACAAGCCTAAGAAATTATAGAAAAGTGAACGCAACAGTTGACAGAAAGAGAGGCGAGAACGTCTTGAGGAACTTCGAGGCACAGCTCAATGCTGCAATGAACTTACCCAGGGGCTCATTACACAGCTTGAAGATAACCGTAAGGTCGTCAAACAGAGATTCACGCGATGACAAATGCCTCCAAGTTGCCGACTATATTGCAGCCGCTTGCTTTCAAAAGACTGAAAAAGGATTAGATGACGGCGTTACCAATATCACACATCACTCAGTGCCGAAATAATAAAAAAATAAGGGAACGGTGAACCTTATCCTAGATCCCAGGCCGTATCCACGACCGTCATTTCAGAGATAAGGCACCAGCATAGGCTGATTTTGATTCACCTGATTGCTTATTCTTTAATCTAATATTTAAGACTAAGCTGCCGATTCACGAAAAATATCCAGCCGCATATAATAGTGCTGACTTAGCCAATCTTAAATTGGCGCCAGAGCTCCATATTTACCCGAGCCCTTTAAATACTCAGATTTGCCGGCCCTATCTTAGATTGGTTTTGGTGTGACTTTTTAACATTGAACGTAAAGCCGAGAAGAGAGCGCCGAGCCAATTTCCTCCGAACTCTCCTCATACGATACAATTTTTCGCAATCACGTTCACCAAGATTAAGAACTTTTAGATAATTGTATCAGACCATTACACAACTCACACCGTTACTTTATGTCTGCCGATTCGAGTAAAACGTGTAATTTGTGAGATGTTTAATTCGTTGGTGAAAGAGGCGAATTTCAGGAATAAAATGGCTTCAAGGCCAGCCTAGCGCATAATGATCTGGTTTATGTACATAAACCAGATCATTATGCATCAGCCCATGATGGCACAGTCTTATTCCTCTGCCATCGGCTTAATTTACTCACATTTTCTCTACCAATTGTGGCAAGAACGATAATTGAAATACCGCGCTATCATACTACTGAAATATGAGGAAAAATGAAGAAAAAATCAGTAGTATGTCATCAGTGACAATCGGGCGTAGCAAGGCTAGGTTAAGAGTGGTCCGCTGCAGAGGAAGAATCTACATTCAAGAAGTATTGTATTACTGGGATAGAACGTTAAAAAAGGGAGTCACCAAAGTCATTAGGCACATAGGTCCGGCCGACCCAATCAATCACAATAGATACGCTATTGCAGAGATTTCGGCAGCACGACAGCGACTATATAAGGAACGTAATGAGAGATTGTCGCTTGAAGCAAAAAGAAAAAGCAATCAAAAGACTAAAAATGTGAAGCGCCAGTACTATCCCCTGAATCCTTCGGAGTGGATGCGTAGAAAAGTATTGGAAATAGTTGAGAGCGAAATGTATGGCATAACCAGGAATGGTGTCATCAACAAATTCGAAAAAGATGTTCATAGCCGCGATATTGACGAGAAGTCACTACCTACCATAATTGGAATCACACTAACAGCCTTATACCGAGATAAGGCATTAGGACGGTCAGGAAATGGTATAAGAGGCAACCCATTTGTTTATAAGCGAGCTCCACGCAAAGAGGCGAAATGACTTTCTTTGATAGGTCTGTCGACATTTTGTTGTGGTCACGGCGTCTGTTCTTTTCACGTAATTCGTAAGTGATATCTGAGCCCATTGACCGTGTTCAGTGTCCTGGGCTTGTAACCGTTCCTGTACGCTTTCCTGCCGCCACACCGTTCATACAGCGACGAGTTTGCCTGCTGCTCAACTTGCGTTTCCATTACACTGCTCAGGAACCATTCGAGGAGGGGAACTATTCCCTCCCGGTTCTG
>JAKBSX010000212.1 GCA_021844725.1 Actinomycetes bacterium
TTAGTGGGAAATGAAGGATACAGGCTCAGAGTTGGAGACTTCAGATTAATCTTGGATCTCGATAGAGATAAACTGATAGTTCTCGTGTTGAAGATTGGGCACCGGAAAAATGTGTATAACAAATAGTTCTGTCGCCCTCGACCATGTGGATGATTCGTCAAATGGACAGTATGGACCGGATGAACCATTGAATCATTTCAACGAATACCGATTACACGATTGCTATGACACTTTAACGCCGCCGAAAATCTATTGCCTCAATAGCAATATTCTGGTTTTAAATATCAGCTTGTCAAATCTTCATTACCCATGATCGATAATTAAAAGGTGTACACGTCCTCGTCATTACTCTCATCAGTCAATCTGAGATCAATAGTTCGGTGAAGGTAAGTCGTGAATTTCCTCCTGAAGTCTATATCATTAATAACCTGAACGCTCGGAAACCATACCTGTATCAAAATGAGTTCCTCTGGGAAGTGAATCGAGATAAAATCCGTGTTGTAAACAACTGTATTGTCGATCTTTTCAACTCTGAAAAAACACGTCTGTACGTCGAACAAATGAGGCGTTACTGGTGATCAATCAACCACCATATTTTTTAATGGTGGTGTTCCTTGTTGTAGTCATTCTGACAATCACCTTTGGCGTATTATATTTTATCGATTTATGGTGGACTGATAGAGGTCGTTGAATCTATACAATCACGACTCTTACTTTCTGTCCTCTTCTTCCTTTCATTTTAGCGTTTGGTGGTATCGAACTTAAGACTGAATTTCTGTATATCTTTTCATTGAAATTATCATTCGATCCTACGTATGCGATAACCATGGCCAAGGAATCAACATCCGAACGAGTGGAGTAACCCATTAATTTTCTGTAATCTTTTCTGACCCTTTCAGCCGCTCCTGAATTGATTTCGCCATTTTTCTTCAGAAAACCATAATAGAAAGCTTTTACTTCAACAATGGTGTACTTCTCAGCCCAATAAACGATATCTGCATACAGCATGTATTCCTTACCATTTTTCTTTTTATTTCTGTTGCCTTCTATCAGTATATCGCTGACTTCATATCCCCTTTCCCTCAACTTATGATAGACTTCTGCGACCAACTGCGCTTCATATCTTTCTCCATAACTGTATTCTTTATCTTTCGAAAGTTCAACGAGCGACCTTAACTCTTTGGCGGTTTCCTTACTAACATTCTCCAAGTCATCGAGAAATTTATTAATTTATAACACCTCTTGAAGTTCAATATCATAATGTTGACCTTATTTAAAACAGCAGTGGAAAGACTGTGAAACGAGTGAAGGCTTCTCTCTGAGAGAGGCGAGATCGGTCACCAGAACAATCCTAATAAATTCCACGACGCCATTTTTTGATGCGACTACACCATGTACTCCGAGAATGGACTTCCATATAGGAATTTCATTCATTCAATTCATGTTGTAGTCCTCTTCATTCTCATTCAAAAAGTAGCCCGCTAATGGTTGTTGATAATAGAGGACTTTTTAAACTCATTTATCTGAATGGGGCGAGGAGTGTCGAATCGAATCATCGGTTCAGTTCCTCAGGATTGAATGAGAGAATGACAGAAAAGAAAACAAAGGAAAGTGGGTCTGAAGTTTTGGTGATGGATGCCAAGGCTTTCAGTGAGAAATTCCCAACTTCCCATCGGACAGGTGGAAGAGGAAGATCAGAACGAATCCAGCTAGCGATTGAAGCAGTTGGTAAAATGATAGAACAAAAGAAAAAAGGTTACGTCATCGTTGGTGACGATCCGTTCTATGGCAGCGGTGTTGCAGCTGCATTAAAGAAACAGTATCCAAAGGCTGACAACATAACACTGCACTGGTTTGATACACAAAAGCCAGGCGTAAAGGATGAGGTTCAGAAGTACACGAAAGAGAATTCGAGATATTTGGTTGAGATTGAAATCGTTTAATCTGAAATCTCTTAGACTATCAGTTCTAAACCTATATGAGTATGGACCGGGCGGGACCCATTGAATTATTTCAGCGAATACCTATTACCACGATCGCTATTACACTTTCACGCTGCCAATGTTCTGATTCCCCTGTAAGATATTTCAGAATATTGAGTCTTCACTGCAAACTTCTAAATTGTTGCCAATTTGGGACAACTGTGAGTTTTCCGCTTTAGGTCGAAGCACCACACAGTCATTGAAGCGCTGAAGTCAGGCACAATCCGAAAGCTTGATACGCCAGAGTTTTCGTGTCCCCAAAAGCATGGCTATTGCGGCTATGGTAGTCAATGCAGCTAATCCAATTCCAATGAACCAGCCATAACTTTGTTCAAATCCAAAGAGTGTGGAAACGAAAACAGCAACTGTGGTGGTTAATGCAATGGCCACAGAGATTGCTGCTTCAGATATCGGACTTGGCTTCATCTCGCTCTTTTGTAGCTCACTTCGACCTGCCATGCTCTTATCGTCAGCCAATGCTAATGAAACTGAGGCTTTAGTTCCAGGAATCCAAATACCCCCTGGAAATGCTTTGTTCTCTCCCCGTACGTGATGTGTTCTCAGACCTCTCCTTGTTACTCCAAACTAGGCATCGGCAGTATGAAAGATTATAGGTGTCATTAAGATACACTTCTTGATTCTTGGTAGTCTTGCATGCAAAAGGCACGGTCTTGAAGTTACTGTGACATAGGGTTCAAAATAAACGTTTTCATTTATTCTCTCGAGCAAAGTCTCACGGTCTCTTGCCTTCGGGATTCCAAAGTCGTAGACAATCATCCGTAATTCTATCAAACGCAAGGATCAGACTAGCCCAATTCCGGCCCCTTCGACAGAACCTTATTTAGATTTCATTAGCACTATGTATATGTCTATGAGTTTGGATTTGTTGTCTGAGGTTGAGATACCTGACTTTCTCAAATCTTATCTGATCAAATCTGCGGAGAAGTAGCGATCGATTGAGTGCTCTAAAGTGAGAGATGGTTTCTTCACTTTAATTCTTCCAGCCGATTGTGACTTAAATATATTATCACTTTACACATAAATCTCAAAAATAGCTTCACCCGTGTCTTATCTGACGAGTTTGTTATTCTCATGACAATACAATGACTCGTTGCCTGCTACACCTAGAATCGTGCTCAAGGAATTATGGAACAAAAGACTGTATCCTATCCAATCCAGGATATTGCGCTCCCCCGAGTTTGCCAAAAGGACGACACGCTCAATTATTGTGTCGGATTGTGAGTTGGTATGCATGATCCCAAGGTTTCTTCAACTGAACAAGACAGACTAAAGTAGAATCTTCACGGTTCCCCTTTGCAGTTTGACAGATAGAAAGAAATTAATGGCACGTCTCAGTTGTAAGTATAGATTTTATGTCGCTCTTCCCTGAATTCTCCGAAGATGAAAACAAACCTAAGACTTTCCAAGAACTTTGGAATACTCTTGATCGTAACAAGGTAAAATTCGAGTATACTAGGGGTCACCAGTTGAAACTACTTGAGGCCGTATATCAAGAATTTGAGGCGGGAAAATGCAAAGATCTTGCTCTGTCATTGCCTACGGGCACAGGAAAGACCGTCATAGGTCTAATGCTGGCCTATTTCACAATGCTGAACAAGGGAGTAAAGTCGATTTATCTTTGCCCGAATAAATTTCTCTGTGATCAAGTGCTGAGTGAGGCCAAGGACTTAGGAACTCCGGCGGTTAGACTTTATGGTAGTTGGAGTGGTCTTTCCCAAGCTGAAAGAACATCTTTTTTGAACGGTCGCGCTATTGGAATTGCGACTTATTCAACGTTGTTTAACAGTGCTCCGAAAATAGGAGATATTGGCCTTATCATCATGGATGATGTGCACGCTTCAGGGGATGCCGTCATATCTAATTGGAACATAAAGATAACTAGAAGTGAGAATCCACTATTGTATCAAGAGACATATGAGGCTGTCTATCCATTCTTAAATAGGGAGCAGAAGACCGCATTGGACTCTAGACCTAGCAGGGTCGAACTAGTTGAGATGCTATATTCTAAACAGTGGCTGAATGTCATTGACGATATAATTGCTATTTTTGATTCACACATTAAGGACGACCAATTGAAGTATACATGGGGATGGAGCCGCTCGAAAATTGAAAACTACGTTTGTCTGTTGAGCTATCAAACCTTTGAGATAAGGCCAATCACCCCGCCTAGCTCTACCATAGATGAGTTCCGAAAAGCTAGCTTTAGGGTATACATGTCGGCAACTATCGACAATACTGGCAACCTCGAGAATATTGTAGGAATTGATGAACTAAACTGGATATTTGATAAGGATGTGGACGTTCCTGGTAACCGCCTAATCCTAAACCTAAACATTTTGATACCAAACGTAAGTGACGAAAACAGAGTCACGTTAATTGCACAAAAAGTGAGTCGGTTAATTGTCTTAACTCAGAGCAAGTCCCAACAGGCTGAGTTGAGGTTTGCGCTTGAAACTGCCCACTACTCTGGAAAAATCTTCACTCCGACTCAGCTAAACATTTCGGCTGAATTGGACAAATTCAAAGCCATACCTAAAGCAGTCCTCATCTTAGCAGGGAGATATGATGGGCTGGACTTTGGAGACAGGGTAGCAGATGGAATACTAATCTATCGACTGCCTGAGGCTATCAACGGGTTTGAAAATTTCATAACTCAAAAATGGCAAACCCGAGATGAGGCAAGAGCTAGAGCAATTCAACGTATTCATCAAGGAATGGGAAGGTGTACAAGGAAGGATTCAGATGAAGTACAGATATTCTTAGTGGGGGACGAATTGGTCAAAGTGTTGCTAGATCCCAACGTCTTGAAGTCATTCCCAGGTAAGCTGCGTCTAGAACTAGAAAACTGCCAACGAATGAATGAACCTTCATCACTTGATGCATTTTTAGGTGAGTTCAGCGCGAGCGGAGAAGAATGGAAAAAGCGAAAGAGCGACATCAATAAGAGAGCCCCGAAGTATCCACCGCTTAACCCTTCTGACTCAGGGAAAGACGGCCCTAAATTCCTATTTTCCAAATTTAATGGTATGCTTTGGGTTAGAAACTATGACGGGGCCATATCGCTGGCAGCGACGATCGCTGGAAGGTTATCTACCAAGGGTTTTAGATCCGATTCTTCTGTATGGTTCTATTTAGCTGGGTTGGCATCAGATCTGAAGTCACTTTTGACAGGGGTTGATCCTTATAAAGCTCCAGGTCATGGTTATTTCAATCAAGCCACAAGCAACTCTCGAGATCGAGATTGGTTTGGGAACCTTTCTAGTTATGAGAGTCCTGTTCAAATAATTGCGGACTTAAAGGACAGAGTCGGGAGAATATGCGACTTCTTGAATGGGTTTCCGCCAGAGAATGATTCCCTTAGCCAGTGTTTCCTAGGTGCTGCCCAAAAACTGAATTTCCGCGAAGATCATGGTGTTAAGGAATTCTTGAGGATTTTCGGTGAATCCTTGGGATTTAAAACTTTAAACCCAAAGCGAATTGGAGCGCCTGATAGCGTATGGTATCTCAAATCAGACGCTTGTTTTATCTTCGAAGCAAAACTTGCCAAGACAAATGACACTATCTCAATTGCTGAAGCAAGGCAGATGACTTCACAACCGGGAGAAGTGGCTACCAACGAAAAGCTCCAAGTGCATGGCGATCTTAAAACCACTTGTCTTACAGATGTAAGCAAGATCGCGAAGGAGTCTTTGCAGACACTAACACAGTTTTATGTGCTTAGTCCTGGACGTGCCGAAAAACTTGCTAAATTGTGGTTCGATAGGCTCATCAGTTCTCAAAAGAGATCATATAAAGATCGCTCATATCTGGAAACACAGATTCAGGCAGCACTGATTGGATTTGGTTACGACTCGAGGGGTATCGGAAAGAAGATTAACGAACATATGGCAGAAGAAGTACTCAGCCCAGTTTAACCTCAGTTAAAACGCTCATGA
>JAKBSX010000213.1 GCA_021844725.1 Actinomycetes bacterium
TTCCGATCTAAACCCAGATAACATTTGTACCTTCAGGGTCGAGTGCGCGCATAATAGTATCGTTTCCATCAGTATTGGTTTTTTTGTTCTACCTACATTTAAGCAGGGAAAAGTCGACAACGGAATGGGAGCTATTGTGTAAGGCGAATTACCTGTTCAAAGGCTGCATTGCCTGTCTGAGCGGCTCCTAACTTATTTACATTAATAACGCTACTAGCTATCGTCTCCGGATAACGACCAGGAGACTCCGAATTCGAGTGAGACGAGCGTCAATAATGTGGGGCGCGCTTGTACCACATATCGCTCCAAAAACATATCCAGTCAACGGTCAGTTCGCAAAGCTATTGGGTGAGCATTATCCCGGAAATGGCCTAAACCCTCGGCAAGAGATCCTTGTCGGAGGTGCCCGAATTGTTGATGCCGTGATTACTCACGCAGTGATGTCATACGAAGGATCCGTTCGTCTGCTTACCTTTAAGGGTGGTCAACCGTTGCCATGTTCTTCCATGGTTCCCGCAGGAACTGCATTTGAGGCAACGCTCCGAGTCCTGTGGATCCTCGATCCCATGGCCTCAAAAAACTTACTGTTGGCGAGAATCGCAGCCACGCAATTTGAAGAATTATACGAAAGCCGCAAGTTATACCGTTAATTACCTGACGAACTCAGTGAAGAGCCATTACTTCAGAATCAAATGCGAAACGAGTCCTTGAAGTAGTCACTATCCGCAATTTGGTTTACAGTAATTGGTTACGGCAAATCAGATAAGGTGGTCACGCCAGAGGGGAGCAAGCTGCCTTTCCCTTTGGGATAACTGATGCATCAAAGCTATGGTGGGCAGGAGTTTACGCCTATCGTTGGCTTTCGATATTTACTCGCGCTGGATTTACTTTTGCCCTCTAGCTCGACGCTCCTGTTGCAGTAGTCGATTTGAAAGATACATATCTCGTGAAGACTTATTCTTCGGGGCCCAAACGGTGGCCTTGGGCGCAGCAATTTATTTTTCTACTTTCCAACCTGCCTGCAGTTCAGCAAGCCACCGGATAGGACATTACAATCTGGGGTTCAGGCACCAACCCCGATGTGCGCTTCGATAACCCCGATGTGGCAATAATACACAAAGGAAACAGGGTCCCTGATCTCTCTCGCCCTTGCTTGGGTCAGAATTGATTCAACCGACGAGCCATTCGTTTAAACCGATTAGCAGCTACGGATTTGAAGCCGGGAGTCGGCTTTGAGGGAGTCCTTCGGTGGATTTAGATTTAAATTGCTTGATATTAATAAATTTTGACCTCGGCGTTTGACTGACCATAGTAGCTGAGGCACCAGGGAGTTATCATTTCAGTTGTGCTCGCTAGTGCAGCACTTTAAAGAGGTAGCAGCCTAGTAACATCGTCCTTCCATTGCATTAAGTGAACAATAGAACTAGCCTCGGCTTGGCGGATTACTTAGCCGCTGTGCATTAGGAGGTGCTACATGAAAGCTCTCGTCTATCAGGGACCTACCAAGATGAGCTGGTTGGACGTTCCTAACCCAAAGATTGAAGTGTCAACCGATGTAATAGTTAAAATGAAAGCAACGACAATCTGTGGAACTGATTTACACATCCTCAAGGGCGATGTGCCCGAAGTAGAGATCGGGCGTATTCTCGGCCATGAGGGAGTTGGCATAGTTACCGAAGTAGGATCTGGCGTTACGAACTTAGCTGTTGGCGATGAAGTGATCCTTTCCTGCGTAAGCTCATGTGGACGATGTTCGAACTGCAAAAAGGGACTTTACAGCCATTGTCTTGATCCTGAAGGAACTGCTGGGATTGGCTGGATTTTTGGCTATATGATCGATGGTACCCAAGCCGAATATGTGCGTGTTCCTTTCGCAGAGAATTCGGTTTACAAGGTCCCTTCTGGTATGACTGACGCTGAAGCGATCCTGCTGTCGGATATTCTTCCGACTGGATTCGAAATTGGCGTGCAATATGGACATGTAAAGCCTGGCGATGTAGTAGCAGTCATAGGTTCGGGGCCAGTGGGGTTATCCGCTGTTATGACTTCCCGTTTATATGGTCCCTCTAAGGTAATTGCTGTCGACCTTGACAATGCTCGTCTTGGTCGTGCTAGGGACTTTGGTGCGACTGACACAGTTAATTCCGGTGATCCAGACTGGAAGGAACAGATATTCGCTCTGACTGACGGGCTGGGGGTGGATGTGGCGATCGAGGCTGTTGGGGTGCCTATCACCTTCACAATGGCTACTCAAATTGTGCGTCCTGGTGGCAATGTCGCCAACATTGGTGTGCATGGAAAGGCAGTTGAGCTGGCACTCAATGAACTCTGGATTTCCAACATTAATATCTCGATGGGCCTTGTAAGTACTAATACGCTTGGAATGCTTCTCAAATTAGTAGCTGAGCATAAATTGCCGGCAGAGAAATTTGTTACCCATACTTTCTCCTTTGATCAGATTCTTGATGCTTATGACATTTTTGGCCACGCTGCGGAGCATGACACCCTGAAAGTCCTCATCCACTAACGCGAAGATAGCTCGCGTACCGTAGCAGATGGAGGTTAACAGCCGTAGGTATTGGTTCAAGGGGTGACCCCGGTAACAGAATTCCCCCAATTGTAGAAACCAGCATGTGGACTGGATGGTCAGCGAACGTCGTGGTATTGGTTCAGGCGGGTACGGATATTGGAACAGGTGATTTAGCGGTATTGGTGACGACGCAAGTTGAGACCCGAGAGGTGACTCTCATCTCGGGGGTCTATGGGCCCGGCCCGTTTAATGGCGAAGTCTTCGTATCACCTAAATTAAAGGGAGATCTCAGAGTAATCTCAGTATCTGGCAACATTGCAGCTCGTGGGCATCGCTACCCAGTCCTGTTTCAATATCGACACCAGTACTTTTGGGAGTTTAGAATCTACCGACATACATATGTTGGTAGATGAAATCTCGATTATGTATACTTTGTCGATGAAAGCCACGTCATTCCATCTAATGCAATGTAGTTAGGTGTTTCGCTTCGATTCGAGTGCTTGATAAAAGGTTGCTCTGCTCTAATTGTGAACGCGGGAATGAGCGAATATGGTGCCGGGATAACTTCCGGAAACTTCTCATGTTGTCTTCTAAATTTTTCGACGGGTGGTACAGGACCTTGAATGGTAGATCAAATCTAGGCGTATTTCAGCAGGCTTGGCAATCTGCCTATTACTTTCTGCCAATTTGATGTATGATAATTACATATTTAGGAATTGAGGTGGGTCCAATGATATTGGTCTCATTTGTCCTTCTGGCGATTGTAGTTTTTGGTGCGCTATCGAGTTTTCATCTCGGATCACATGTTCTTCTCGCTTCTGGAGTAATAGGTGCAGTTGCTTCCTTGGTGTTGCTAGCAGATGTAGTTTTTCTAGCCAACGTAGCGTCAATGGTGTTAACCATAATTGTCTTAGCTGGGATCTTAATATTTTGTATTGCATTGGCTGTTATGGGTATGAGTGGGGTCATGGGCGCCAGACGAGTGGTTGATCCCAAGAGTTCTGCATCAAAGTTACTGCAGGCAGAAGGTGTTGCGGTTACAGATCTGACCCCGCAGGGTACAGTTCGAGTTCTTGGAGAAACCTGGACGGCCGAGTCTCTTTCGGGTTCTGTTAAGGCCGGCGTGGATGTATATGTTGCGGAGATCGATGGTATCCGCCTAAAGGTATGGGCCAATCCTGAACATTCACGTAACCTAGAACAGGGGAGCAAGGCATGATAGTTGCATTCAGTGTTTCGATAGCAGTTCTGGCGGTTCTGGTGTTGGTTGCTTCAAGGTCGGCGCGAATCATACGTGAATATCAAAGAGTGGTTTTGTTTCGACTTGGTCGTTCAGTTGGAGCCAAGGGACCGGGATTGATTTTCATCAACCCAATTACTGATCGGATTTCGTTGGTGGATCTTCGTGAGCTTTTTTTGGAGATTCCACACCAAACTGCTATCACCAAAGACAACGCAGCAATTTCAATAGATTTCATTATGTTTTACAAAGTTTTAGATCCAGTGATGTCGGTCGTTCAAGTTCGGGACTTTTCCGGGGCGGCGTTGAATATAGCGGCAACTACTTTACGAAGTGTTGTTGGCGAAATGACTCTTGATGATGTTCTTTCAAAGAGGGAGGAAATGAACAATGCCCTTAGAACCAAATTGGATGATGTTACTGAGCGTTGGGGTGTGAAAGTAACAAACGTGGAGGTACGTGAGATAAACCCTCCTCCGGCAGTTCAGGAGGCTATGACTAGGCAGATGTCAGCAGAGCGAACCCGCAGAGCCGTGGTTACCGAGTCAGAGGGCCAACGTCAAGCGGCAATCACTGTGGCCGAGGGCCAGAAACAATCTGCAATACTTGCAGCTGAAGGGCAGCGCCAGGCAGTAATTCTTGCTGCTGAAGCAGAGAAGACTTCTGCCGTCCTAAGAGCCCAAGGACTGGCGGGAGCTCTTGATGCCGTGACTGGTTCTGCGCATGACGCAGATCCTAATACCATGGCATTGCAATACCTAGACGCCCTAAGACAGATGGCTAGCGCTCCATCTACAAAGTTTGTTTTGCCGATGGAACTAACCAACTTACTTGCTGGAGTACGCAACCTTGCCGAACAGTTCCCCACGACCACTTCCAAATCTGGCTCTTCTAAGCCTATTGATATATCAGGTAATGGTAACGGTTAATCATCGTCGTTATCAATCGATAGCCGTGATTTGAGTTCTGATGAGAACAAATAGCGTTTGCACTCTATAATTTTGGCACACGCAAAGCCAAGACCCTCAGTATTACCCGTAATCGCAAAAAGGCCGGTTCGAAGGTTGTATTTGGCGATTTGACGATTGCTGGATCCGGGCGTGTTATTCCTCTACCTGACTTTTTGGTAGATGTTCTAGATATCCACAGGAAGGCTCAGACAGCTGAAAAAGGGTATTTGCTCAGTCTCAGTATAGCCTGGGCCGAACCAGAAGCTCTTTTTACGACCGTGATCGGCCATTATCTTGATCCTGATAATACTTCGAAACTATTAAAACTTTGTGCGGACGAGCTGGAATAGGGGAGTGGCAGTTGCACGAGCTCAGGCATTCCGCAGTATCTTTCATGCAAAAAGGGGTGCTGCTAGAAGTCCTCGCCGACATATTCATAGATTGCAGATAACTAACTCTACTGCTTTGTTTGGGTAGTTTCAGACTGTTTGGCTGCTCTGAGTTTTCGCATAGATTTTCCTTTCAAATCAAGCCTGATGGAAGAGAGATCATGGAGGAATCTAGAACACGTCGGTTCAGACATTCTTCCATATATAGTGATTTTCTACAATCGCCAACGGCTTCATTCAACTCTGTCATACTTGACGCCCCAACAATGCGAAGATAGGTTCAACCAACAAAATGAAAGTGAGGGAGATTGCACAAGCCTTGTGTCATTGAAATCTGTCACCGAAGTGCAAGGCAGGCTACAGGATCAACAATTTGGGAAACGACGGACAGGGGAAAGGCCGGATGCCTTCTCCCTGTCCGTCGACTGAATCAAATGTCTAATTAATTAGAAGAGGTTCTTGAACCAGCTGCCGACTGTGCCAAAGAAGCCTTGTATAGCCGAGCTGATTTCACTAGCTGTGTATCCTGCTGCCTTCAATATGTTTCCGATCGTCTGCTGTGCCAGACCAAATACATTGCTCAAGGCCGATGTGACTTGGCTGGCTGTATAGCCAATTGATTGCAAAATGTTAGCAACACCCTGCGCAGTTTGACCAAATACAGATGATAACGTCCTCGCGATAGTATCGACAGAGTAGTTCAGGCCCTGCAGGATGCTTGCAACCTGGTTTGCCGATTGCTGGTACACGCTCTGAAGCGCACCTGCGATCTGGTTTGCTGAGTAGTTCAGGCCCTGCAGGATGCTTGCAACCTGGTTT
>JAKBSX010000214.1 GCA_021844725.1 Actinomycetes bacterium
TGATTCAATATCATTGGCATTGAGATCCGGCATCTTGGTTCGTGCGATTTCAGTTACTTGTGCATCGGTAACTGTTCCTGCAGTTACTTTTGCATTCGTAGATGAACCCTTTTCGATCCCTGCAGCCTGCCTTAGCAGGACTGGGGTCGGAGGGGTTTTCAACACAAAGCTGAACGATCGATCGTCAAAGATGGTGACTTCGACAGGGATTACCGTTCCTCTCTGTGCCTCAGTAGCAGCATTATACTGCTTACAGAATTCCATTGTCTGGATTCCATGAGGTCCCAAAGCTGTACCCACCGGAGGAGCCGGAGTGGCACCCCCTGCGGGTAGCTGAATTTTTACTACTGCTGTTACTCGGCGCTTTGCCATTTTGCTAGACTCGCTTCCGTTTATCTTAAATTAGAGCTTCGAGACCTGGGAAAACTCCAGTTCCACTGGGGTCTCTCGTCCAAATATATTTACCAGTACTTTCAACTTGAGGTGGTCTTCGTTGATCTCAGCAATCTGCCCCGAAAAGTCCGCAAAGGGACCCTCTTTGACCCTGACCGTTTCACCAACCTCAAACTCGAGCATTGGCTTGGCTTTTTTAACTTCCTTGCCACTTTCGAGTGGTACGGAAAGAATGCCTTCGATTTCTTTCCTTGACAAGGGAGTCGGCTTGGTGCCAAGTCCAACGAAACCTGTTACTCCGGGAGTATTTCTAATCACGGACCAGGATTCGTCACTCATATAACATCTAACCAGAAGGTACCCAGGGAAAACCTTTTTCTGAACTGTAACTTTTTTCCCGTTTTTCACTTCCATAACGTCTTCGACCGGGATTACCACCTCAAATATCTCGTCCTCAATATTCATGGACGAAATACGACTTTCAAGATTTGTCTTTACTTTATTCTCATAACCCGCGTAGGAATGGACTACATACCATTCACCAGGACGGTCATAAGGACTCTGGACTACCGGCTCATCGCTTTCGCTTAAAATCTCATCCAAAGCTTCGGCGAGATCCTCAGATTCACTCACAAAGCCCTCTTTGCTCTGGGCGCTTTCATTATCAACTTCTTCAGGTTCGTATTCAGGCATCTACTTATAAAGGAACAGTACGGCCTTGGAAAAGGCAAAATTAAGGACAAAAATCACGACAATCAAGAGTACCAGAGTAACAAAAACTACAGTCGAGTAATTCACCACCTGAGCTCTTTTAGGCCATATCACCTTTTTAAGCTCAGACTTCACTTCACTCAAATAACCCCGAAAGGTCAATCTCTTATCAGCCTTACTGTTTCGTGAGGCTACTTGTTGACGCGCCGCTGCTGCAGCCGACACCGACTCCGATGCGCCTTGCTGGCGCTCCATCATTCTCTTGGTCTGACGATTCACGAATTTCCCTCGCAGATATACAACTGAGCAGGGCAGGAGGGACTCGAACCCCCAACCCCCGGTTTTGGAGACCGGTGCTCTACCAATTGAGCTACTACCCTAAAGCGAACTTCGAGCATAGTAGGTAATAGCACGATTTAAGTTCAAAGCACATGGGTTATGCCTATTACTCATTTCAAACAGCCTTTGGAAGTTCGGCATCGGGCCCGCTGCCATCATAGTGACTCTTGCCAAGCTTACCCAATTCTTCCTTTAGCTTTAAACGACCCCTATGCAATCTGACCTTGGTGGCAGCCTCAGATATGCCAAGCCTATCAGCGATCTCCTTATGGGCAAATCCATAAACATCACGCAATAAAACTACTACTTGGAGCCGGTTTGGAAGCTTCAGCAATGCAGTCCTGATGGTTTCCCGCTCCTCCGCCTGACTTGCAATTTCTTCTATATCCGCTTCCCTGGAGGTGTCGGCAACGTTATCCGCTCTTTCGAGCTGATCGTGACTCCTTGCCTTTCCAGAGGCCAGCAGCGTGCTGGCACAATTGGAGGTAATCCTATAAAGCCATGTCGGAAACGAAGAGTCTGCCTTGAACTTTTTCAGGGACCGAAATGCTCTTAAATAAGTCTCCTGAAGTACGTCAAACGCATCATCGACATTTCCGGTCAATTTGAGCGCCAGATGATAGGTGGATTTATAGGTGCTCTTCACGAGTTCATCGAAGGCAGTAACATCCCCTTCTTTCGCCCGCTCCACTAGCTTTGATAGATCCCAACCCATAATTTGTCTGCAATACCTTCCACGGTCAGATGCAGACCGTTATCAACGATTATAAACCGCTTACCTAACGCGTTTCTTTGTGAAGAGTGTGAGAACGATCCCATTTGCAGTATTTTTGCATCTCTATCCGCTCACGGTCATTCTGCCGGTTCTTTGTTGTAATGTAATTTCTTCGCTTACACTGCTCGCAAGCGAGAGTTACTTTTACACGTTTTTCGTTCTTTGCCATTTCAATTCCTTCTGAAGCGCTGCTTCAAACCTCAGCTTAGAGATAGACAACCAGCCTAGTTTCCCTAATCGAGATCCATACCTAAGTAAATTCAATCCATGCACAAATAAATATATGTAGCGGCGGTCGGGCTCGAACCGACGACCTCACGATTATGAGCCGTGCGCTCTAACCAGCTGAGCTACGCCGCCATCGAGCCCCCTGTCGGAATCGAACCGACGACCCCAGCCTTACCATGGCTGTGCTCTGCCGTCTGAGCTAAGGGGGCAAAATTACTAGCGTAAAGATTCTAGGTGAAAATTTTGAACTTAAGCATTAACAACAAGGTTTTTCAAATTAATTAATAATTCATCTGCTTCAAATCAATGCCCCAAAACCCCACCTAGCCTATGCTTTAGTGAGTGGAGATCCGAAAAGCCGAACTTGACGACGCTGAAATAATTCGCGCAATCTACAACAATGAGGTACTCAATTCGTTAGTAACTCTCGATCTGACACCACGATCAGAAGCGGAACAGAGGCACTGGATAGCTGAACACTCCGGGATCTACCCAGCAATTGTCGCCGAAATTAACGGAAACGTTTGCGGATTCGCAAGCCTTTCTCCCTACCGACCCCGCCCTGGATACTCCACAACTGTCGAAGACTCAATTTACGTGGACGCCAATTATCGAAAACAGGGGGTTGGAAAGGCTCTTTTGGTCTCGATATTGTCCCTTGCTTCCCAACATGGATTCCATTCCTGCATGGCCAGAGTAATGGCGAGCCACCAGGCCTCGTTAGCACTTCATCAATCGTGTGGATTCGAGCTTGTGGGAATCGAAAAAGAAGTGGGGCGAAAATTTGGGAAATGGCTAGACATGGCGTTGCTGCAGAAGATGCTCTAAGGTCCTTAATCAGTTTCAGTGGCGCGTTAGAAATGGGAACTGACGGAATCTAGGCACAACCAGCTATTACCTGTCTTAGAAAAGATGGTCGGGCAATTCTTCTGCTAAGGACTTCCACATGTACCAGGCCACCAGGGATCTAAATGGCTTAAATCTATCGCCATGATCGATCATCTGTTTTGGAGTCGGAAGCTTTTCGAGCCGGAAGCTGTGACGGAAACCTTTTCGTACCCCCAGATCCCCTACCGGCCAGATATCGAGCCGCCCAAGTGAGAACATCAGAAACATCTGTGAGGACCACGGTCCAAATCCTCGATATCTACCCAAATTAAGAGTTACCTCTTCGTCAGACATTGCCACGAATGAAGTCAATCTAAGTGACCCGGATTCCACTGCACTCGAGAGCTCAGTTATCGCCCTGATCTTAGCTTGAGAAAGACCAGCTGATCTGAGAAGGATTGGATCAGCTTTGAGAATCGCATCCGGGGAAAGGATCCCGCCTGCCACATGTCTGAGCCTACTGGAGATAGCCTCAGCTGCCTTTCCGGCAAGCTGCTGATGAATTACAATGTCGACTAAATCTCCATAAAAACGCTGCTCCAGAGACAACCCTGGAAGACCGGGGTCGTAGCCAAAGTCAGATAGAGAAGCTCGTGACAGCGTCGGAGTGCCATACTTCGAAGCCAAATAGGCAATTACCTGGTCGCTTTGGCACAACCAGAGAAGTCCTTCATCAACGCTAAGTTTAAGACTGTGATCTTCCAACTCCACTGCCTCGCACGAACTACTTATATCGCCGTAGTGGCCGAGCTGACCCGCTCAAAGATAGACAGAACCCGTTCTTTTGGTACCAAGTTAAATTTAACCGCCAAATAAAGCGCAGCTCCAACTATCAATGCTATATATCCCATCCAAGCGATTATTGGAGGTCCACCAGGAAGTCCAAGTATCATGGCGGCAAAAGACACATATACAATTCCCCAAATTATCCTCGGGCTTGGAACTGCTGCCAGAATTATGAGCCCCCAGGCGATGTACCAAGGCTGGATGACCGGAGCAAATAAGGTGACAACCAAAAAACTGTAGGCAATCGCTTTCAGAGCACCAAAATGCTTATATCGAAATAGAAAATACAGACATCCGATACCTGAAATAGCAAAACCCAGAACACGTGTAATCGAGAGCAGCAGGGACATATGTATAGGAAAACCCAACAAACCTGTAATGCTATTAATCCCTGATGCCAAAGCAGTAGTGGGCACAGCCGGGGATCTGACCTGCCCAGGTGTGGAAAGAGCTAGAATCCAACCCCAGCCTAATCCCGTAATCTTTGCAACCAGCTCCATCACAATTGCAGATATTACAAACCCGCTGACAACTGGTCTAATCCTGTCCTTGAAACTCTTCTGATCTCCAAGCCATGTCCAACCAATATAGAGAACACCAATTTCAGCAGGAACCTTTACCAGTGCAGCCAAAGTGACAAGAACGATTCCCAATATCGGTCGCGATAGCTTGGCATAATAAAGCCCCGCCAAGAGTAGTGCTAACATCAATACATCGTTATGGCCGGCTGAAATCAAATGATAAATCGTAACCGGGCTCAGTACCGCCAGAGTGAATGCTACGCCTTTGTCAAAGCCAAATAACCCTGCCAATCGGGGAATGTAAATTGCTATTACTATTCCACTTACCAATGCCAACACTCGGAGGCCAATCATGGTCGCAAATGCGTGGTGCAAAGTAAGCGTGGTTATCAACCAAGAAATCCCCAGGAAAAACGGCCCGTAGGGAGTCTTAGCATTTCCCCAAAATGGGTCAACTGTCGTCAGGTAAGGCGTTCCTCCCAAGACGTTTGGCCCATAGTTGTAGGGAGAGATATGGTGCGAAACCATCTCCCCTAAAGCGGCATAGGAATATATGTCCTTTGAAAACAGGGGTCCAGCGATAGCCAGTGGCACTACCCATGCTGCGGCAATATACCAAAATGCTCGGACTGGAATGCCTGGATTCTTTCTAACTTTCTGAAGCAGGGCCAGCCATGCAATACACCCCAATACAAGTCCCACCACGACTGCCACTTCCGCCAATAACCGGAAATGGTTTGAAGGCACACTTTGTGGAGAAGCTATGCCCAGCCACCACGAACCAACAACCTTGGAAGTAAAAGGCGATCTTTGCTGCAAACTTCCGAGAGCAACCATCAAAGAAGACAAAAATCCCACCCACAGGTAGCCTTTAAAGTGGGCATAAACATTCGATACAGTTGGCCTCGATCGCAAAGATTCAAGGCTTTCCTCAGATTCAGCCGTCCCTCTGATAATTGTTAGTGCATTCAAATCTTCAGTCCTGTGCCGGTATTGTCCAAACAATCGATACCACCCAAAAAAGCGGGATGATTATCAAGGCTATAGCGGCAAACTAAGAAAAAGCAGAGAAAATTGCCCAATTAACCTGTGGAAATTCTGAGACTTTTAAAAGGCCAGGCCAGCTATACACAGACCTGCCGAAGTCACCATTGCAGGACCTGAATCGACCTGCAATCGCGCTGCTTCAGACAATTTGCGCCGCACCCTCTTCGAATATTGGCTCTTCAGAGGGTGCGACTTTCGTCTTAGATCAGGTTAACTTTACAAAAACCTGGCGT
>JAKBSX010000215.1 GCA_021844725.1 Actinomycetes bacterium
GCCCTCACATTGCGCGTCACGCGCCCAGCAAGTGACTTCCGGCAGCGGTTCATGATGGATTTTAGCCATACAGAAACTGGCGAATTGATAGAGATTTGGCACTTTGTGATGCGCTGAAGGAGTTAAGTGGTTGGAATCGTGCGATAGAAGCAAATTCATGCAGATTTTGCACATTTGAATTCACTGTTGCAGTCTCATCATTTCAAATGCTCAAAAAATGTGCAATATCTCAATTCAGTCTTGAGGGGAAACCGGGTCTCTAAAACTTCTGAAGCATTAATTGGATTGTGTGCTCGCACACTACTCAGTCATCGTTATTTCATAGCGTGCAAGAGATGAATTGTCGTTGTAAGTGCGTGAAATGAAAGGCATGAATTACTTAATCAACGGAGTGCTTTATCAATATGTCTTGGATATCTGACGGTCTGAACGAAACAGCAGACTCCCATTTTCCAAAACGACCATCAGAATTTACAGCATCAATCCACTCTTTTAGGGATGCCCTCTTTGTTCTGTTTTTTTCATCATCAATTCCTTTCACTTCCAAGACTACCATCTTACCATTGCTCAGTTTGATTAAAAAGTCCGGGTAGAAACTATGAACAACGCCTTTGTAAAGGTAACTTATGACAAAACCCAGGTGGTCGTTCTTAGCCCAGCTTACAACGTCTTTGTTGTGCTCCAATTCGAAGGCTTCCGAAGCCTCCCAGGCACTGTCGTAGACAACGTGACTTATGTGCGACTTAATGGCCAACTCGCAGGGTTTGCTCGTGTACCACGTGGCCATCTTGGAAGTGGATTTTATGGGAACCTCCTTGTCAAATATAGGCACCAACTTTTCAGTATTCTCTGCCCTTATTGCACTAAAAAGGTGCTGGACTATTTTATTAAGATTCAGCAATATGAGAAGTCTCTTTTTCAAGTCCTTCCTATATGCCTCACTTTGAATTACCAACTTATCCGAGTCCATGAATTCTTCAACGATTCTAATGAGCTGGCTTATCAAGTATTCCTTGCTTCCGGGCCAAGAGGGCTGTATCTGATCGAAAACGTCTCTGGCCGCCTCAAAAATCAGTCTCTGTCTCCTGAGAGTTGTAAGTAATTTCTCGATATCCTTGTCTGAGAGATCAATGATCTTTAATTTTTTGGTAACGTCGGGTTTTCCCTCAATAATTTGAGCTAACTCTGCCTTTAGAGGTGTGTCCTCTGGATTCAATTGCAACTCCTGTACTCTTGCAAGGTCTATTTTCAGTTTTGGAGTGTAGGTGTGATTGATCCTCAGAACGTTTGGCCAAATAATCTCAAATTGTCTCTTGTCTTCTTCAACATGAACCCTCGTTTTGGGCGTGGGCGGTGGCGGAGGTATGCCGTCACTAGAACCGACACCCTCTCCTTCGTGAGGCAGGAATGTGAAAGGTACGCCGAATACGTTAACGTATTCTGGTTCGAAAAGACCAGTCTCTTGATTAACATCGTAGGATGTGCGCCTGAGGCCTCTACCCACCACCTGTTCGCAAAGCAATTGACTGGTGAATGCCCTGAGTCCCATTATGTGAGTTACTGTTTTTGCATCCCAGCCTTCAGAGAGCATTCCAACTGAGATAACATTCTGTATCTGTTCTCCGGGTCGCCCTTTCTGACCTACTGTATCAACCTTTTCCCGCAATTCCTCGGCTACGCTCTTCCTGGACGTTCCGCCGTTACCATCTTGTCCAGCCTCAGCTTCATTCAGCACCTTCGTGTCGATCTGCAGGGTTGCTTCGCGATTTTGAAGTTCTTTGATCCTTATTTTGCCTTTATCGAATGAAAAATAGACACGTGCAGCGGTTTCAGTTCTATTGCATACGGATATCATTACAGGAGGAGTCTCAGCATTACTTTCTTTCCATAGTTTGAAAGTTTCCAGCCAATCCAATCCCAGAAAGTAATATGCCTTTGTTACCAGGTCCGGAAGGGCGATTTCTTTACCGACTGCTCTGTTTATGTCAGATTTCACCTCTGGATCTGCATAGATATGGTAAAATTTGGACCTCATGGTCCGGGAATCTGGAGTGCCATCATCTCGCACGACAACACGAGGGGTCTTGACCAATCCTGATTCTATGGCTTCATTCAGACCAAAATCGCTAACGATCCAGCCAAATAAAGACTCTTCACTTGCCTTTTTGCCCGATGGAAAGAAAGGTGTGGCAGTGAAATCAAAACAGCGCATTACATGCCTCACGCTGTTGATCTTGTCAAGACCTCCAATCCATACCGTACTTTCCTGGGCGCTGTCCTTTAAATCTCTCTGTCTTATGTATTTTCCAAGTGCTTCAGGGTTAATCCTCCATGCGTGGTGAGCTTCATCGTTTATTACGACGATATTCTTGGCGTCTTTCAGGTCACCAAGTACTTCTCTTACATATGCTTCTTCACTCTTGACTCCGCGTTTATCTACACCCTTCTTTCTTTTTATCTGGTCCTCGGTTTCCCACTCCAGCATGTGCCAGTTTACTATCTTAACCCGTCCGCTCCTGAGCTTGTCAAACATACCTGGTGGAATCAGGTCAAACGTGATGTAATAGTTGTTTTCATCCGACGCAGATGGATTGAGCACCTGCAATCTATTTTTTACAGTCAATCCTGGGGAAATTACCAATATATCCTTGGCGAATCTGGTGTCCTGCCTGTAGGTTGCTTTGTTTATGATCTGCCATGCAATAAGCATGCCCATAACCACAGTTTTCCCAGTTCCAGTGGCCATTTTTGAGCATAACCGCTCAATATTACCACTGTCTCCTTCAACGGTTATTCCCCGCTTTTCAGCGTCAGGGGCTTCGACAAACCATATTAATGTCTCAATGGCTTCCAATTGACAGAAAAACAGTTTCCTATCCCTATCGGGTCTTTTCCAATAATCAAGGAGTTCTTTAGTAACCTTCGTTACACCGGGATAATCAGAATCCCTCCATTTATCCACACGGGCCCTGATATTGTTAACAGTCGGCAGTTCCACAAAAAATCCTGGATCGTTGAACTTCTCTGATTGTTCAGATGCAATTGTATAGCCTGCAGGTCTTCGCCCCTCTACTAATTCGAATTTTAGCTCGTTCCTGTTGAATTTGAGGTGCTTACCGGGCTTTTCATATGGGCTATTTATGATCAGATGTTGTGTTTGCTTGTCATCGACCATTAATTCACCTTTAATACCCTTAAAGACTCAATTCCTCTGTCATCGATTATCTTCACTGCAATTTGCTTATTCTTGCCTATTTTGAATGGGATCGACTTGTTGCCTGCGTAAGCTGAAATGAGATCCTCGTCTATGTATGCTCGAAGTGCCTTCGCAAGCTTGCTCCATCCGCCATTCTCTCCGTCTAACGGGAAAAATACCTGTCTGGGATAGAGACTTCTGCCATTGTAATCAGTATCCAGCTCCCATACTGCTATGTTAGCAGAGTCTCCCGACTTTATTTCGCCGGTTCTTGTATCATAGTAGTCAAAGCCGTTGACAGTAACTACGTACTTATCACCCTGCTTCTTAATATCAACGTCAGGCTGACCTATCAGCCAGAAAGAGGATTCCTCGTTAGCCTTCTTTTTCTTTAAATCCTCTGTGAGAAGATCGGTATTCATCTGACATTTAAGCAAAGTTACTCCGGGCCATTTAGTCTCATCTATATTCTTGGCCGCCTCAGGATCAAACTGGAATGATGTAAAAATTACCATTTTTGGTCTTGGTACAAGCTTTTGCGCCTCCTCGATTGCCAATTCAACTTGTCTTTGTTCAAGAGGTGCATATGCTGGACCAAACGAAATAACTGCTTTCTGTCCTTCTTGCGTTTCACCTTCAGCCTGTAACCACCTGGTTCCCTGCAACGGCTCTATTCTGGCAAACTTGATAACCTGTCCTCCTTTCGCCCTTATTCCTGTATTGCTCAATTCATCTATCCAATCACACTGCCGAATGGTTTCGCCGGAGCGTGCTATACTATTATCGACGACTTGGCCAGCGAAAGTAGTATCCACATCTTCAAGATTCACAACGCGTTGTGATGGTACTGCCTCAACCGTAAACGGTCCAGTTACTCGCTTCTTTGATTTATCTACTAAAGGCACATCATACAAGACTTCCTCTGTTGGAGACTCGCCGTTAGCAACACTCTTGAGCGTAATGCGTGGAACCTTTTCATAGTGGAATCCACTCGCAATACCTTCCTCAGGATGTGCCATTTCATAATAGTCGAATGCTGAGGTCATCAAACGTTGTTTTGCCAATGTAATGGCAACCCTCGAAGTATCGCACGTGATCCATCTTCGTCCCCACTGTTCAGCCACATATGAAGCAGTCCCAGAACCACATGTCGGGTCAAAAATCAAATCTCCAGGGTCTGTAGTCATTAGGAGACATCTCTTAATTATTTCGGGGTTAGTCTGAACCACGAATATTTTTTCAATGAAGGTTTGTGTGTCTTTCCACAAGTTATTATAAGCAACTACTGGAAAATCGTCCAAGTATCTCACGTACCTGAGTGTATTGCCAGAGATCTCGATTCTGTTGTTTTCTGCCAATCTTTTTAGACCGTTGACTGAGGTCTTCCAATGAGTGCCTATCGGAGGACTAAAAATTCTATTGGAGAATTCGAATGAAATTCGTTCTTGCCCAGCTCCGGAACTAAATAGTGCACCTGAGGAATAAAGTCTTGAACCTTTAGGCACTAGATTTGGGTTTTCTTTTTCTTCTATAGTTAGAGTTCGTCTTTCTCCATTTGATAATTCTACCCTATTATATCCACTGGTGTCCTCAGTTTTTATGTAGTACAATTGATGATACTTGATCTTGGTTCTATTTTTAGCGAACCAGACAATATAATCTCCCGCCCTTGATAATGTTCTTGTTTCAAAACCACTAGTTGTGGTAAAGCTGATTATACTGACAAAATTACTGGGTTGAAAGATATCGTCCATGATTTCTTTAACGTGATGCAGGTTTTCATCCGAAATCTGTACAAAGACACTTCCATTTTCAGAAAGTAAGTCTCTCGCCAAAAGTAGTCGATTCCTCAGGTATGTAAGGTAAGAGTGAATTCCAAGCTCCCAAGTGTCTCTAAATGCCTTAATGGTTTCAGGTTCCTGAGAGAGATCCTCATCCTTTCCATCTGTAACATCCCTTTTATTTACAAACGGCTGAAAATTGGACCCATACTTTATACCATAAGGTGGGTCAATGTAAATCATCTGGACTTTCCCTGCCATTCCTTCCTTTTCCAATAGCGAATTCATCACTATCAGAGAATCGCCTGCGACGAGTCTGTTAGACCACCCTTCTGAGTGTTTGTAGAATTCTATTGCCTCTCTAATCGGTAGGTTGTTTTCAGAGCTCTCAAAGTAATAGAACAAGCTTCTTTGACTTTCAGGCTCCTTATTTCTCACAGCCTCAATAATGGTTAGCGGATCAATTCTTTCATGGACGTGTAATGACACAGTGTCCACATCGAAACTTGTTCCTTCGGTCTTTCCTGCCCATTGTAATTCCGGGTCCAAGTGCGGATCAAACATATACTTCTTCTTCCCGTTAATTGGATCTGTTTCAGCTGAAACTAGACCTGTCTGTGGTATGTTGAGTCGCTTCGCTTCTTCAAATGTGTATTGTGCTAACTCATCATTTCCTTCTTTCTTTTCGTTTTTTCTAGTCACCTAACCACCATTCGAGAGACAATTACGACGGGTGTTCCTTGTTTGACCTTTAATTGGAGACAACATCTGCTCATTCAACTCAACACATTTTTCAAGATTTCTCAACATTCGTGGTATTTATCCGCCTTGACGTTATGCGTTGCGCCCAGTTATATCCACACACATTTGGTGTCGAGGCTCATGGTGGTTAGGTGACTAGAAAAAACGAA
>JAKBSX010000216.1 GCA_021844725.1 Actinomycetes bacterium
TCCCAGTCCATCACAATTTTCTTTCCGCCGATAAATTTGGGAGCAGACAGCATAAGGGAAGTGATTGGATAGGCTTTGTTTACGTGCATTAATTGAAAATCTCTGGATTTCCTAACGAGTTTCATCAAGTTCTGAGGAAACATCTGTTCAAACGGTTCATCCCAGTAAGTAACCTTCCCGTGGAACTCTGAGCTCATACGATCACTTTCTGAGATAGATAATGGCCGCCGTATCATGAACTCAACTCTGTGCCCTGCAATAGAAAGTTGCTTACCCAGTCCCTGCTGCCTCAGGCAACTTGCGGCTGTGGGTTTCAGGTGGTTCACAAAGAGTATGTTCATCCTAGTCTCAATTCGTTCCTAGACGGACCAGGAAACCTACACTCAAATTAGTTTCTTTGCGAATTCAAGTCTGAAAATTTGATGAAAGAATCTCTTGACCTTGCACCGCAACTACAATTTTACCTTATAAGCGAAGGGTGTGTAGATATCGGATTACATGCAAACTATCATTTTTTCAAATGAAATCGTTGAAAGCGTAGAGAAGTGTTGAACCTATATCGGTACCTGATATACAATCTCTAACGCTAACAATAAATCAGTTCTGGAGAGAATTTGATATAATTGACCAATGACATCACAATAACCGGAAGTGCTGCCGCAAGACTTGTTAGCACAGCAACTCATTATGGATTTGAGGAGGTCGTTCCCAATGCGTGCGATTCTATAATTGCTGTAAGCAACATTCTGGTTGAGAGGGCCAGAAAGAAAGGTATACCGAGTGAACGTATCTCATACGTTCCAAACGGGTATGACGAAACCCTATTTAACCCTAAGCTTTCTGGAGCGAGTATAAGGTTAAAGCACGATCTCGGATCACGCCCTACGGTCATTTTCATCAGCGCTCTTCATTCCTATGAAGGCGAGAATTTCACAAAGATTTTTGACTCTATGAAACTCGTTGTCGAAAAAATTCCAGATGCGGTGCTAGAGATAGCGGGACAGGGTGAAATAGGCAAAATATTCGAATACGTCAAGAAACTAGGAATCGAAAGAAATTTTGTTTATCTTGGATTTATTCCTCACTCCAAAATTGCCGAGGCGATTGCAAGTGCCGATGTTGCAGTTCACATACTTAGGGACACGATCTACTTTAGATCCTCCAGTCCAATGGTCGTTCCTGAATACATGGCGATGGGAAAGCCCGTCATCGCTTCAGACATTGGTGAACTATCTGTCATGCTCAAGGATGATGCAGGCATACTGGTAAAAGATCAAACGCCTAGAGCATTTAGCGAGGCGATTGTTAGATTGTTGAACGATTCAAAGACTAGGCGAAAAGTTGGAATGGCCGCTCTCGAAAGGGCTTCGAGGATGTATTCGTACAGGATATTGGCTAGACAGGTCGAAGAAGCTTACCAAAGGGCGCTAGAATCAAGAAAGCATTGACCGGACAACGATAATCTGCAAGAGGAAGATACTGTTGAAGGACTTGCGAGTTTGTCTTGTTTCATACGAATTCCCTCCCTATCAGGGCGGAGAAGGTTCCTACACAAGAGATCTCATGAATTCGCTTAAACGCCAGGGTGTTGGTGTGACTTTGGTATCACCAGACTGGTCAAAGCAATACTCGAAGGACCATGACAAATCAGTTGAATCAATCATACATGTAAATCCGATTATGTTGCCAGGCCTAAAGACAACGAGTTTCATGATCAGGGCAAATCGAAAAGTTAGAGAGTTGGTCAAAGATTTTGACATCGTCCATTATACGAACGACTATTGTGGATTTTCACTATCTCGTGCTCAGTTAGGTACCCCTGTATTTGCGACCATTCATCACACTCATGCATTGGAATTTGCCTCTACTGCCGAATTTGCAAAACAAAAGAAAGGATTTTTCAGCAGCTTACGTTACTCAATCTCGCAGAAAGCCCTGGCCAGGTTGGAGAGAAGTACGCTTGAAAAAGCAGACATTGTTGTAGCAGTTAGCGGCTTTACCGCAAAGAACGCAATAGACCTGTATCCCTCCCTTAAGGAGAGAATGCGCGTTGTCTTGAATTCAGTTGATGAAAGGAGATTTTCTCCCCAGGCAGACGGAAGCAGTTTTCGATCAAGGTTAGGACTAGGTCAAGAGCCAACCGTGCTATACGTAGGTCGTTTTGCTCGAAGCAAAGGGGTTGAATATTTGGTTGAAGCATTCCAAGCGGTGGTGAAGAAAATTCCTGATGCCAAGCTTGTGCTTGTAGGATCTGGAACAACTGAGACAGAAAAAAGCCTTGAAACTTTAGTTCATGATTTAGGGCTATCTTCTTCAATAATCCGAGCTGGCAAGGTGGGCGACGAAGATCTCCCACGCGTTTACGCATCCTCAGACGTGTTAGTCTTACCATCTTTGGTTGAAGGGTTCGGACTGGTCCTTCTTGAAGCAATGTCCGTAGGTAAACCCGTCATAAGCACATCTGTGGGCCCAACGCCTGAGTTAATCTCCGACTCTGAGGAGGGGATACTAGTTCCCAGAGGGGATTCAAACGCTCTTGCTACAGCCATTCTCACAGTTCTAGAAGACAAGTCGCTAGCAAAGAAGATGGGTGAGAAAGGGAGACAAAGAGTTCTAAAAAGTTTCACTTTTGAAAGATGGTCAGAGCAGATGACTCAATTGTATGAGAGCCAACTAATGAAGCGCTCATCGTGATTCCTCCAAGAGCACTAAACAAGTTAACAATTTGGTCTCAAAAATTCTAGTCTTCAATAGTTAAGATGCAGAACAGAAGAAGGAGCCGACAGACTGCATTGCCATGCCAGTCTATGACTCCCGTAATTTAGCCCCTCCTTTCTGTTCTGCAATTAGACCTCTAGCAATTCAAGGTACTTGAATTTTCAAACCGTTATCCATGATATTCTTGCTCCGGTTTTTGCAAAATGGCTGTTGGAGCAAATTTAAGGCGCGCCTATATTTATAGTAGGTTTCCTATTTCAAAGACCCAACGCCTAGATCTTGTGATAAAACGGATAAACTACGTATATCTCACGATTTGATTGTCTGCCTCTTGCTCTAATGCATACCAGCGATGCCTCAAGCATGGAATCAAGAACTCAGAGCGAGCAACTGCAGAGGTTCTTGTCAGCCCTGTCAAACAAAGACTCTCTTCTGGTCTTTGAGCTAGCATCGCGAGGCGCCATTGCATCAAACACTGCATTTCAAATGATGAAGATTTCAAGGGCTAAATACCACAGAAAGCTACGCGAGCTTGTTGAGCTTGGTCTTATCCTTAAGGATGAGGAAGGGGCATACAGGCAGACGCCCATAGGGGAAATCATCTACCAAATTCACGTAGTGACGCTCCGCCGAATTGCAGCAGATACAAACCTGCTCCGGATGATGGTCAAATTCAATTTAAAGAACAAGTCGTCAAACAAGAATTTCGAGGGAGTGGTTAGAGAAATCACGCGAGAGGTTATTGCAAGAAGCGATCCAGGACTTTGGGCCCTGAGCCAGCTAAGATTGACTGAAACCTTGGAGCATTATTTCGCTAGCGTTATCAATCTCGTCTCCAACACGAAAAATGAACTCTATCTTGTGGCTAGAAGTGTCGAGCTTCCCATGATCGATGCACTAATCGCAGCAGTCGAAAGGAGCGTAAAGATAAATTTCGTATACACAGATTGGGGAGGCTTTTACTCAAAGAGTAGCGTTGACCCGATTGATGATTTACTTAACGCGGCATCTAAGAACAATCCATCTGCAGCGAAGTTGTCTAATAGCGCTCCCGGGATCTCCATCAAGAGAGTTGAAACTCATTATGGCTTTGTAGTGTCCGACAATCGACATGTAATGCTAGAAATAGCCGATCCTCAGGATTCTAAATCCTTTATTGGCGGAATCGGGCTCGAGAACGAACTAGTCGCAAATAGATTGATTGCTTACTACGCAAAACTAGTGCAGAAACCTCAACTACGACAGAATTCATCCAGACTGAGCTAGCGCTCCTCAAAGCTAACCATTCTCACTTTCTGAGATTTAATCATGCTTGAAACGTGTTTCATTTCTTGAGACTTGCCGCATTACCTTCGAACTCGAAACATTCTAGATCAGGTCTCAGCTCTTGAGACACCATCAAAATGCGCCCGACCAGGTTTGTTCACGCTCAATTTGAGTGAGAAACCTGCCCGGATACGAGAATTTGTAACCCTAGCACAACTCACGCAGTTTAGAAGAGAATATTTTGAACCAATACATCTCCGCAACTTCGATGTAGATTGGGGAAAATTCCCTATACAAAAGAAAATTACCGAAGGTGTGAGTTAGCGATCCACAAGACATATGCCTTGATTGTGCTGAGCATCGTACTTTTGCGTCTTTTAAACCATAACTCTAAACACATGAATGAGATAATTGCTCTTTTTCATCTTCAGTACTCAATGGACGATTGTTCTACAGCACGCTCCTTCTTTCAATGTGGATGAAGGAACTTTGTTAGTAGCCGGAGCCTAGATCAATTGCAACTTGGCGATATTGATTTGCACGGGAAGATAGATGTCCGATGTCCTGTCTGCAATGCGAAGACGGACAATCTCACATGCAAAACACACGGTAGCATCTGCGAAAGCTGCGGCACACTTTACAATGGCAAATATTGTACTGATTGTTTTACTTCTGATCTCGCAGTACCGACGAAGAAGGTTGCCGCTGGTAGCGTCGGATTGGGCGAAGGCCGTATACCTCAATCCGGTTACAGATACATAACCGGTCATGGACAACTCTCAAAAAGAGAGATCAATATACTCCAGGCGGCAAGCGCAGAAGAACCATCGAGACTAAAGATACACAGAAAAGCTGAGGCTGCAATCAGGTGGCTCGCACTTCCTCGAAATACCGAGATTGGTTTGCTCGAAACTGTGGAAAGAAAAGCGATTTCAATAGCCTCACGCTTGAGAATGGAGGCAGGTCATCCGACTCGAGTTTCAAGCGAAAAAGTAGTTGCGTATTCACTTCTTATCATGGCAAAACAAATAGGCAAAACTATAGTCGAGGTCCAAGAATCTCTTGCAAGAGCCGGATTCAATATCAAGCTCCAACAATTATCTTTCAGAATCGCTGTCCCGTTTGTATCGAACATCTCTTCAGTTAACATGTATGTCAATGGATGGAAAAGAGACTCTAAATTATTCAAACCGAAAGAAGTAGGCGAGGGTCCTCTGGGGAAAGAGTACGCTGTGAGTGTCCAGACATTTCTTTCGGATGCAATAGACCAGAACGGTACGCTATCTCAAACTTGTAAAGTGCACTTTGAGAATGCGCTAGTGCTGGCGAAGGAGTCGGCCATCATAGGCCACACCTCATCACAAACCATGCTTTCTGACAGAACTATCAACACATCAAGAAATGATTATTCGACCGTTTGGATCAAGCTTGAGTCAAAGAGATGTTTTGCCCTTTTCAAATCTATCAACAGGATGCTCGAAAAATCAATCGAAGCAAAGGACAACGATGGGGGATCAGATGAGATAGGGAATTCCGTAAGACGACATCTCTCCCTACCTTCAAAGAAATTTCCTGCTAGCGCTGCCTTGATGCGGAAGGCTCATTGCTTGGACAAATTCGAGAGAAGGAGCGTTGAATTGTTTCGCGAATCCTTGAACAATTCCAACGGTAAGTCACGTCGAACTCTTGCAAGGCAAGTTTTGTTTCAAGCTGACAAGGAAATTTTTGCATCACTTCCAAAGCCCGTAAGACAATACATGAAAGGATACATCACGACTCTTCCTCTCAAAAGGAAAGATAGAAGCTATGTGGGAATAAAGGGACTTGTGATACCAGGAGAAGTGCTCGGAATCGATTCAAACTGGAGCTCCCTAGAGAACTAGGTTGGTGGCAGGATCAAAT
>JAKBSX010000217.1 GCA_021844725.1 Actinomycetes bacterium
GATCTCGGCGCAGGTCGTGATTGTAAAGCCGGTCTTTTTTCGGAATTGAAATATCAATCCATAATTGGTTGGCAGGACTTAAATATACAGCCCCTCCTCCGCTTCGCCTCACTACCAGCTCCGCGTCCAGACGATCCAATACCGCAGTATCTATTTGGCTGGGATCTTGACTGGAGCCTAGCACCAAGGCATTCCTTGCCACCTCCAGGAAACTTACCGTCCTTTGGTCGACATACAACATGGGATTAGCATGAAACTCAGACGCCAGACCATAACAATCGATAAACCGCCAAGAAGCCATGAACTTCACAATAGCCATCAGCGACTACTAACGCTAATTGACCGAAATAAGCCCGCAAGCCCCCAGATTTATCCGTGGGGAGGAAATCAAGGTGCTGTCAGGCTGTGAGCGTGTTTCCTCCCACATAAGGTACCCACTCGTCATTTACTGCACCTAGAAGATATATCCAAGTCCTGCCTTTGGGAGTCATCGGGACCTTCCTGAGAACAAAATTTGTCTCAGATAACATCCGATCCTCCTTCTTCGAATTGCAAGACTTACAAGAGGCAACCACATTCTCCCAACAATGCTGCCCTCCTCGGGATTTGGGAACCACGTGGTCAATGTTTTCAGCTGGCGCTCCACAGTATTGACAGATGTAATTATCTCTCGCAAATACCGACCTCTTGTTGAGCGCAACCCGCGTTGGATAAGGTACCCTGACAAAATAATTTAGGCGTACCACCGAAGGAGCATGAAAGGCCGCTCGAGCTGAATGAAAAATTTCGCTACCTTGATGAAGTGCTACAGCCTTATTTGAGAGCACCAAACTGAGTGCTCGCCGACTGGGAACAACGCACAGAGCTTCGTAACTTACATTTAGTACGAGAGCTCTAGACATATGCTATCCCAGCAGGCCCATTATGCCCGAAGCCACCGACCGGGGTATACAGTAGGTTCCGTAGTGATCAATAGAAAGCCTGTAATTTGGGAACAGCAACCATACGAACGCTCGTGTTCGCTTGCTGAGTTCGCCGCTAACATGACACATCGCCATACCACTAATACAATATCGTAAAATTCAGCGAATTTCCAGACACCATTCCAAATATTCAATCAACTCCGACCTGGAAGGCAGCGCATTTGGGTCGCCGTAGATTGACTCCATTCTGAATTTCCAGTAGCTGTTGCCCGGCAGTGGAAGAAACGGAGCCCTAGACCACCATCTGGATCTGGCAAACCTCTTAGCCTGCACTACTCCGACGCCCCACAAGTCTGCTCGTGGAATTATAGTTATTCCTGCGCTAAACAGCCATAAAACCAGCTTAACCTTAGTTTTCAATGACCACCTCTGAATTTCACTGCTACCAAATTACCCGCTGGAGACGATGGAGTTGGCCAAAACCTCCGATAATCCAGAACTCCCAACGTTTTCATTAAGTTCAAGCAGAAGCATGACCTGGTACAAGATCAAGATCTGGCGGCGAAATTACCGCTACCATAATTGAGTGATTCTCAAGGCCTGAAGTATTGATGGCAAATACCAACTGGTTCGCGATGTTAAACTTAGGACTGTCTCTCCGTGGGGACCGAAAATGGCCCAGATGTTCAACATTTCCAGAACACCATTTCAAAACTTCAGTAAAGGCCCTTCTCTTGAGAGAGCGCAACAACTGCCGCCCCAATTATAGGGCCGTGATCACCTAGTCCCACTGGAGCAATTTTTGAACCCGAAGAAAACTCTAACTTTGCTCTGGCAGATAATTCAGCCTGCGCCGCTTCAAAAAATATATCGCCAAAACCGAGAGCCACCGAACCCCCAACAACGACGAGATCCAGATCGAGAAGTGAGCATACTGAAGCCACTCCCCTCCCCACATAAGCTCCACATTTGACTTTTATATCATCGCTCGCTTCACGAGGATCACATCCATAATATTTGGCAATCGAAGTACCTGATGCCTGTGCCTCCAGGCACCCAATTGCTCCACAAGGGCAGAGATTCCCATTCTCCTCAACGTTTATGTGGCCTATATGTCCTGCATTCCCCAAACGTCCATTCAGGAGTCTCCCGTCGAGGATTATTCCACCCCCGACGCCAGTTGACACCACCATCGCCATGAAATTGTCAACTCCCCGGCCGCGACCAAAATGTCCTTCACCCAGTGTTATCGCTTTGCCATCATTGTCCAGATAAGTATTAAGATTGAATTCCTTCTGGACTGAGTCCCTGAGAGGAAAATCTCTCCATCCGGGGATGTTCAGAGGGGAAACAAGACCTTCACTGAGGTTCATAGGACCCCCCGAACCAATTCCTACTGCCGATACCGTGACCTTAGCTTCATCTAGAGCATCGTGCAATATCTTTCTGGTAATTGACCACAACTGGTCTGCAGAAGCATTCTTTGGAGTTGGACTCGACTCATAAGCCAAAACTGAGCCATCCTCAGACACGACCCCTGCCCCAAACTTGGTCCCACCGATATCAAGTGCTAAGTAGTTCTCCATGGGCCTACTATAACACCATCTAAGGGTATGTGGATTTAGTCCTTTTTCCCAAAGCGCTTGCCGAAACGATCAGTCGCATTGCCAAACTGAGCTCGTAGGCCCTTGCCCTGTGCTGAAGTTGAGATCTCGTTCCATCCAGCCTTACCAAGTCTTCGCAGGTTTTGCTCAAAAAATACGGCTGAACCTAGCATAATCAAAAACGCCAGACTCCCCAGGATTACTGAAGTTGTGAACGTAAGAATCAACATAGCTAGCCCAGCTACAAAGCCAAGAAGAGCCCA
Organism: Actinomycetes bacterium; assembly: GCA_021844725.1. The sequence continues at coordinate 2,791 of JAKBSX010000217.1, forward strand.
TTTGATATTTCGCCCTGCATGACGATAAACTGTTTCCGACTTAACGCGGGTCGCGAACTCAGGATCATTCTCGTAAAAATTCTTCTCTATCTCTTGGAGAATTCTGTGTTCTTCTTCTGAAAGTGGCACGTCGCCCCCTTTCCCACGCCGCCGAAATCTTTAGCTTTTCAGCCTGACGGACTTTGTTCAATCGTCTCTTCTATTGCTTATATCTTACTACCGAAGTAAATATAAATATATACACCTACGCAATGTAATGAACTTTCAGATCCAAGTTTTATCAAACTATTTCCAGAAATCTGCCCATAATTGCAAATCTAAGGATTTTCCAGAGTTATTGAGGCTTGCTCAAATGCTCCAATGATCGTGACTTCAAGTTCAGGGCTGGCCACGGAAACTATCCGAACCCTAATTGATCCATCTGAAGGAACCAGCCTAACGATAAAATCTACGTCATCATCATGGAGGGGTTCAAGATCAGCCCGGGATGCAAGTTCTGGTCCGGGGACTACCTTGGCCATCATACCGCTGGCATACAGCAAAACCTCTTTTGCCCCTTGTTCAAGCATCTCCGTCAGGTCAGCCGCCAGACGAGGTCTCAGGTCAGCTTCAACAGCCACCTTGAACCCAAGACTGGAAATAAGATTCACTACTCTTCCCGCAAATTCTGACCGCTCATGGTGACCGGGTCCTCGAACCTCTATGACAGATATAAAGACCATTTCAGCTTCCCAGTTCCAAAAGCCTAAATGACTCGGCATAGGCAACGCCAAATTTGCGTCCCGTCTCTTGCGCCCTGGTTGAAATTACTTCACGCATCCATTCGCCCCTATCTTCTATTTGGGAAGTATGGCAGAGCACTGCTTCCAACTTAGCCTCTATAGTATCGGTTACGTCTATAACGACATCAGGTTCCAAAGTTCCCGAAAGCAGGACCGTTGATACCTGGTGAGGTTTTCCTTGTGACTTATAGTAGTGGGGCAGTGCTGAAGCTGGAGAAACCGCATCCATAACTGCCCATCCCAACTCCCTGTGGTCCCGATGGTTGAAATATCCCGAGCCGAAAAATACAGCTGTTGGATCTGGACACAGCACGGTATCGGGTCGAAACTTCCTCACCAACCCAACTATCGCTTCTCTTAGCGAATTAGAATTTTCTATTTCTCCATCTGGGATGGAAAGCCACTTAATTTCCGAAATTCCTATTTTCTCGCTGGCAGCTGAGACCTCAGCTATCCTCAACTCCTCAAGATCCGACGGTGACAGATGCCCGTCCCTGCTCCCTTTTTCACCTTTGGCGCAAATAACCAAATTAACTTTTGCTCCTTTGCTCGACCACAATGCCAAGGTGGCCCCGCAGGACACATCTGCGTCATCAGGATGAGCATAAAACGCCAATGCTGTCTTGGGAATTTTAGGGTAAACTCCAGGCAATGCCTCTCACTCCAGTCCGTTAGATCCAGATCCCACAAAAATATTCAACCCCGATGCCAACGCTGATTTCTCTGTCCAGCCAATATCGGATCATGCCCCCATGCAATTGGCCAAGTTGTGCCACATCTTACGGGGCTAGGTGCGTTCCTGCATCGATGCAATCAATTTGGCCTAACACGCAATTCGCTCAACAATACCTTGATTCGTTGCTCCAGCGTTTATCGTAACATCGATGAACACTTATCAATCGCTTTTAGAAGCAGCAAAACAGATCGCCAAAGAAGCCGCCGATCACATCCAAGCCACAAGAACGAATGAATACCAGATTTCTACTAAATCAAGCACCACGGATATGGTTACCAGCATCGACAAATCGGTTGAAACCTTCATCGTGCAGAAAATACGACACTTGTATCCAAGCCACTCAATAATAGCAGAGGAAGGAAGTGACTTTGAAGGAAAATCAGACATTGCCTGGGTAATTGATCCAATCGATGGAACAACCAACTTCATATACAACTTCCCAGCATATTCAGTATCCCTCGCGGTCACAGAACGTGAAACAACGGTAGCTGGAGTGGTAATGAATTTAGCTGAAAACTCTATGTACTGGGCATCCAAAGATGGCGGGGCGTTTAAAGACAACCAAACCATTGAAGTAAGAGGGCCGGAGCAGATCTCAAGGTCGTTAATAGGTACAGGATTCGGTTACAGTCCAATACGCAGAGTATCCCAGGCGAACTTCCTACATTCCATCATTGGCGAAGTGCGGGACATTCGAAGGGCAGGTGCCGCCTCATTAGACCTTTGCTATCTCGCTGAAGGAAGGCTCGACGGCTACTATGAAGCCGGACTCAAACAGTGGGATTATGCCGCAGGATCACTAATCGTAACCGAAGCGGGCGGAATCGTAACCGGGATAACCGAACTCAGGCCAAACAGTGACCTGGTGGTCGCTGCCTCAAACCCAGAACTCGCCGATTTCCTTAGAAACAAACTCATACCCTGGGTTCCATTCCCGGATTAAGACACCAACTTTTCTAGTCTTTCCAAAGTCTTCTCTATCGATATGAGATTCCTTATAGGAGCGTCGATCAGCTGGATCAACTTGATGCTCCGCGCACTCGAATAGTCGAAGCACTCAGATACTTCCGTAACTAAAGTACCGTCTTCACAAGTAAATTCATTCAGCGAGTACCTCCAAATGTGTCCGCCAAAGTGCCGCCAAGCAATCAGGTGGTTCTCTTCAAATTCGACTACTGTATTGGTAATCCGATACGGTATTCCAAACTTCATTCTCATACCAAAACGAGCAGACAAATAGAGACGGTCTGGTCCAAACGTCATTCCCTTAACTGTCCCAGACCCATCAAACTCAAAGTGGCGAGAAGGAGTTATAAGTAGTTCAAAGATGGAACCAGCCGGCGCCTTAATAACCTTAGAAGAACACACAGCCATATGCTTTGAGTCAAACATTCCCACTTCCAGACCCTTGCCAATTCAAACCAGTTAGCACACTAAGCGCGTGGCTTTTTGGGTTCAGTACTTTTGAACAAATTACTGAATTCTCTCTCGAAATCCTTAGCATCCACGAAACCCTTGTATACCGAGGCAAACCTTAGATAACCAACCTCGTCAAGTTCCTTTAAATGCTCAAG
>JAKBSX010000218.1 GCA_021844725.1 Actinomycetes bacterium
CCGAAGGGATGGAAGTCTTTTTGGAAAGAAACCCAAAGGTAGTGCCTATGCCAGAGCAATTCAAGAATTCTGATCTACAAGACGAAAAGCCATCCAGATTCTCGTTTGGGAATTTGCAAAATTATATTGGCAGTGCTTTTGCCCAGGGTTTGGACGTCATACATTTGGTGGAGGTGATAAGGGGTCTTTCCAACCCACTTCACCCTGGTCAGAAGCTAATTATAGAATGGAAAACAAGAGAAGAGAGTCACAACGGACCTTCAAACGGTAAAATCTCTTTGAGCGAGTACGCACCTGAACAGAGGCAAACTCGCCTAGATCCGCAACAAATCAACAACCTTGTTATTGCCTACCAATCAGGAAATACCATCAAACAACTCGCTGCCCAATTTCAAATCCATCACACGACTGCATCAAAGATACTTGAACGCCGTGAGATTCCAAAGCGGTATCGTCCACTGGCTCCTGAACAGATAGAAACTGCAATCAAGGCCTACCGAGCTGGAAGTTCTTCGAAGATGATTGGCGACCTACTCGGTGTGAACGCGAGCACAATCTGGCGAACCCTACGGCGAGAAGGTGTGAACATGAGAGATAGTCAAGGGAGAGAAATATGATCGCAAGAAATACCCCAATCGGTTATACCTAGAAACATATAGTGAGAACGTTTTTTACCAGATCAATGCTACTTGATGCCGATCTGCTTTTGAACTAGATCAGAGGTCACGAGATAATTAGCTCCTTGCCGAACTCAAAGACTGTTAGACTGGCCTTTCTGAACATTTTCCAGCGTTGTACTTGTTCCTCGTCGGCCATATCGGACTTAGTGAGTGCTTAGTAACAGAGTCTCGGTGATCGGAATGTCCGCGCGTTAAGAAGCAGGACCCATTGTGTACGAGCTATCTGCTGAATTCGGTAATCTCGCGCGACCGTCGCCGCTCGGCTCAAGACGGTTGGAATCGCAGATCCAACAAACGGATTATCGCCAGCGCAAGCAAGTTGGTATTTCGAACGTGGAAAAGGTAGCTCTCTCACTAACACAAGGATGGGCTAGTGGGTACTAGAGCGGAGAAGCGCTGCAAAATCCAAAAACTATTTCAATGCGATCTGGACTACCAGTGCAATCTAAGTGCAATTAGAGCCAAGCATGTGATTACTGCTGCTCGGGCTAAATCGTTGAGTGATCCAGAGATAAGATTTGCTTTGCGTATGGCAGCCGTGTGCAAAATATGGGAAAAAGCGGCCATCTCAGCGGCTCCATGGGTTGGACCGGTCGTATCATCCAAGAATAGAACGGGAAGTTCCTCCAGCACCAGAACTCTGCCTCCCGCTAGCCCACCCGAGAGAATAAAGAGAATATCGAAAGCACCAAGCCAAGCCGCCAACAGCGGCCCTTGGCAGGCGAAAGTTGCTATTGCAGCCAAGATAGCAGCAGCTGTGAGAACACCGATCGCCTTGGCATCAAACGAAGAGACTCTAGCTTGGTTGTCTCCGTGAATCTTGTTGATTGCTAGCCATTGAATTTCAGTCACTTCGCCTAAGCGTTCATTCCAAGATGCCGTCTCGGCCGATAAGTCCCATTTATCTTTGGGTGTGGCCAAATACTTGTGATTGAGCCAGATAACGTATGGAAATGAAGGTACGATCCATAGTCCAATGAAACTTTTCCACTTCACGCCAATACTTCCTGGCGTGCGAGAAGCCTGAGATACGACGCCAGCGAGTCAGCGATGCCCAGAGACAGAGGACGATCAAGAAAAACCCATTCGCCTGCTTGGTTGGCTTCTAAAAACCAAATATCGCTCGAATCGAGCATGAAATCAAATGCCGCATACCTCAGATCCATTGAGGAAAGATAGGCAGAACAAAACCGTAGCAGCTCGCTTGGTATTTCCCATTCTGTCCAAGGCGCTGAGGGTCTTGAGGTTCTCCAATCAAGCTGTGGGCTACTGCATTTTGCACCGAAGAATTTCCCACCAAACGCAATTACTCTGACATCGTCACCAGATACCGCTCGTTGAACAATAAGGGGCTGTGCGGTCCATGCAGAGTCGGGTTGCGCTAGAGCATCTTCAAGTCGATGCGTATAGACGAATCCGTCGCCAGAGAATTCAAAGTAGGCCGCCGCTAGAGACTTAACAATCGCATTGCCGTTGCTTGCAAATCGGCGAGCCTCCTCGGCAGAATTAGTAACGATCGTTTCAGGAACCGAGAAACCGACCGCGTTGGCTAGTCGAAGCTGTTCCAATTTGTTCTCGGCCCGACGAGCTGGCCACGGGTGATTGATCCAAGGGATTCGACCATCGTCAAGGACTGAGATCCAAGCCCGCCACTGAGCACGATTGACCATCAACTCGTCGATTTTCGGAAGACTTAGTCCCCTAGTTGACCATTTCTCAAACTGACGCCACCACACCGCTCCAATGCCCCGAATATCTCCAATAGTTGACCACGTCAACATGGTATCAGGTCGATCTGCGTTCAGACGGATAACAGGTGTTCCTGTCTCTGCTAACCGTCGGATTACATCATCAGCCGCTAGGTCACGAGTATTCGTTAGAACGGCCACGGCTGGCTCGTTCATTGACCTTTGGCATCCTCACCCGTCTCAACATCGAACTTCTTGGTACCTTGGAGAGATCTAGCCGACCAACTTTTTATCCATCTGCCATCTTCGTAAACCATACTTATTTGTTCTGATTCGATATACTTGAGCTGTGGCAAATTGGCGGAGTCAGGCCAACTGGCTAGCTCTTGAAGTAATCCCATGAACCAATCTTACCACCCTCTAATTTCAGTTGACCCAAAGTAGCCCCAGAGCTCCTCTAGCAGTTTTTTCCATAGGCCATTAGAGCCTTTATATGTCATAAGGGTTCAATGTAACGTGAACTAATCCGGGATTGCATGGGAGTGGGGAGACCCAGGAAATTCTGGATATTCGATGAAAGGGTCTGCCGATAGTTCGCACGATCTGATCGTATCGAACTTAGTGCGACGTATATAACTTTTGCAACAAATACTCATATCAGAGATTTCACGCTTGTAATTTGTGTAAAGTGGGTGCAAACTTTTGATGATATGGGTAACCGGCATGGACCATCAAGGGAGCAATAATTCGGTTCTGAATGATCTCACAAAGTCGAAGGACGTTGCAGATATCTTCAGAATGATTCCAAAGGCTGAGCTGCACGGACACCTGTCAGGCTGTATTCGGTATACAACAATCCAGGAACTAGCCAGCCAGAATGCTCTAAAACTAGCACCTAGTGTGATGACCGACTTGCGGTCTAGTGTCACGCTCAGTAAGCCCAGCGTAACCTATTCAGGTTCGTTTCTACCATGGAAACTAGTCATTGATAAGATTACTGCCACTCCACAGTTTGCCTATCGACTTGCTTTTGAGGTGGCAGAGGATATGGCTCGAGATGGGGTTGTTTATGGTGAGCTTCGTGTGCCCGCGAAATTGCCTTTTGATGTTGACTCATTTTCTATCGCTTTATCGGAAACAGATCGAGCTCTTCGAGATGCTTTCACGAAGTTTGGCATTGATGTGAGACTAATTATTGGGTATGAAAGACAAGGTTATGCACGCATAGGTCTACAGAAGCAACTTCAAATTGTCGAAAGCGTGCTAGGAGAGATCGAGGCTTACAAAGATAGGCGAGTAGTGGGTTTTGATCTTTATGGGGTTGAAGACGGTTATCCGCCAGATGATTTTGTTGACCTATTTAAGATTATTCGTGCTAATGGCTATCGAGTTACAATTCATGCTGGTGAGCACGGAAGCCCTGAGAATATTGCCCAAGCCATCGAATCATTACAAGCTCAACGCATTGGTCATGCGACGCTAATTGTGCAACAACCGCGACTGTTTGATCTTATGACAGAACGCGATGTTTCCATAGAAGTATGCTTGACTTCAAACATTATGACGGGAGTTGTCAGAGATTTCGATACCCATCCGCTTCGTCAAATGGTTGACCAAGGCCTGAAGGTGAGTCTCTGTTCGGACAACACCCTTGTGTACAATACGTCACTTTCGATTGAATATGCACGTGCAGTTTGCTCAGGCCTACTTTCGGTAGAATCAGCCCTTGATATGGTCTGTCATGCTTCGGAGATCTCATTTTTGCCAGATGATGAACGCAATAACTTGACTGCTCAGCTCAGACTTAATGCGGATTTCAAAGATCTCATAAGTCGTCGAATAGAATGCCTATTAAGTTCCTAGCACTTACTTGAACTTCAAGCTTCAATCGGTTAGGGAATATATTGCCCGAATGAGTTCTATATATGGATCAAGAATTTCTGAGATAAATTCCTTGGCAGCGTTAGTATTTCGAAAATAGCGCGGACGGTTGGTGTCGAGTGTTACTACGCCCCTCAAGGCGCTTTCGCGGTTCTGTTCGTTCCAGAGTGGTATACAAATCATACTACCACCCTGATAATCTTTGAACTGATTGATCCTGACTTCCTCCCATTCACCATTTCGCATTGACTCGTCGATATTTTCAAAAACAATTATCTTTCGCTCATTGAAGCATTGTGTAGCGCCCGCATGTGGCTTTTGTTGAAAGTCGATGCTTGGCGTTTGTGGTTGCAGAAATGCCGGGTAGAAATAGTAACACCTTTTCACTCCTCCGCTTTGACCAATCGTTTTGTCATACTCGAATAGGGTGACCTTGAAATAGGTGGTTGCGAGACTATCGTGTTGAGCTCCTGTTTGATCGTTTTCAAACATTTCACAGATGGACTGTAGAACTCCATCGATGAGGTTTTTGCGAGCTTTTACGCGGTCGTGTGATTCATTTCGCGATCTTATGGAAATTATAGCTTCGCGGAATTCGCGCAGTAGGACGCATGACCTACGGGCCGCTTGTTGTAAGAGCAGGCCGCGAGTGGTAACGCCCCCCTTGCTTTCTAGTGCATCATGCCACGCTCTATGGGTAAGTACAGATTCGAGAGTAAATGCGAAGACTACGGCAGTGAGAATGACCTTTACCCACAAATGTAGCTGTGAATTTGGCCATATATCAGTAATTGATGGACTAAGAAATGCAGCAACGAGAACAAGTAGTACAATTATCCAGTATTTGTAAACCAGCTCTTTCCACTTGCCAACGTTCTTCATTTGGTGACCTCACGGATACTTAGACAGAGGATTCAGTGCCGCCGAACAGTTATCCCAGCTTTGCGGTTCAATCCCCCATTTCCCCTGGGTGCCAATCATATCATATAGCTTCATGAACCTCCATCTTGACTGACGTTCTTTGAGTGATAAGCAATCGCAGTATGGGTGAGCGGTTGAATTCGTTGAGAAGTCTTGCGCAAGAGGAAGACCCTTTACCTCCACGACGCACAGTATCGTGGAGGTAATGCAAGGACTTTACAACCCTATCCACCCAGCTCAAAAGCTAATTAATGAATGGAAAATAAGAGACGAAGGTCTTCAAGGATCTTCAAATGGTAAAATCCCTATTAGGGCATATACATCCAAACAGAGCCAAACTCGCTTAGATCCGCGACAAATCGATAATCTTGTTATTGCCTATCAATCAGGGAACACGATCAAAGAACTCTCTGCTCAATTTCAAATCCACCGCACGACTGTATCAAACCTACTTAAACGGCGTGGGGTTCCAATGCGGTATCATCCACTCACTCCTGAACAAATAGAACACGCGATCAAGGCCTATCAGGCCGGAAACTCTTCAAAAATGATTGGCGATTTGCTTGGCGTGAATGCGAGTACAGTCTGGCGAACCCTGAGGCGAGAGGTGTCGAGATGCGGGACTGTCACGGGAGGCAGCAGCAGTATTAAGTTTCACTGATTTAATCCGTAGGGTATCACAACCATGAAGTCAT
>JAKBSX010000219.1 GCA_021844725.1 Actinomycetes bacterium
TCTATCCTATTTTGCGGGTGTAGTTCAGAGGCAGAACATCAGCTTCCCAAGCTGAGAACGCGAGTTCGATTCTCGTCGCCCGCTCCACTTAAAAGTGCAGGTCAAGGAAGTTTGGTCAGCTGATTCTGTCTGAGAAGCAATCGACGATGGCGCATCTATGGCGCATTTTAGCTAGTCTTGTTGTCGAATCAGTTAATAACTAGAATTCAATCACGATACCGTGAAGTGTGGTTAAACTCTGTCCCATCTTCCATACTTTTACCTTAATTTACAATCTTCGGAAAGTCCTAATATATATGAGCCATTATATTAGGGATAGTGACCTCTAATTTTATGAAGCTATTTGACCAAAATAATCACATAGCTAAGCTAAGTTGTTGTGTTTGTTTAACTTTCTAAATCTAAAGGTTTAACAAAGTTTGAGTCGTAGAGAAGATAGCAATTGAAGGCTCGTTCAAAAGGAAAGTGGTTTTTCATATTCGAGCTGAAAGATCTGACGCTGAGATTTCTATTTTAAAATTAATCGACGAGGACGAACTTCTCAATGGCACATTAAACCGAAGTTACGCCACACGTTGCAGGTAAACCCATTTCCACCTGGGTAAATAGCTGAACTGCTAGATCTTTACTGTCTACATTGACCTTAGTGGTACCGATTCTCCAAGTAGTTCAAAGGCTTTTCGTTGAATCGGAGTTGGTGTGGCAAGTAGTTCAAAGGTTGCAGTCGTATCTCCAACTGTAGTTCTCATGGTGTTTCTAGTCAGAGTTCCTAAGTGATCGAGTATCTCTTTGAATCCTCGAACTTCTTGACCCTCCTGGTTCTCTTTGAATGCTGCTTTTTGTGCTGCACTCTTAGATCGCTTTGCTGGTGCTACTGGATTATCCCTCTTTTGTTGTGGTGATGCTAACTGAAAATCCCCAGACCTGCTAATCGAAATTCCCTACGTAGATGCCAAACCAAATAGGCACTAAGCATGCAGATGAATACATGTGAGCGAACTCTGGCTTCTAGGTAGTGATGAATAGGCCGGAGATTAATATCATCGACTTTGATGTGACGAAAATCTCGCTCTACATTAGAAAGTGCCTTATAAGCACTCACTACGCCAATTGAGTCCACTTCGTCACCTTTCAGCGTGGTTCTAAGTACATAGATCCCATCTAATTGAGCTTCAGCGTCAATTGATTCTTGATTCCTAGTGACGCTAAGAGAAGTGTCAGTTATTACAATCTCGAAGTGCTTTGCCATCTTGAACTTATTTAGTACTTTGCCGACTTTAAGACCTATCTTGTCGCGATCTATGAGGCGACCTTCGTCAACTGCCGAAATGATTGGAGCTAGTATTTTTTCACTAGCATCTAACAGCTCGATTCTCTTCCTTGCTCGCTCTTGAGCTAGAAGGGGATTGCGACATGCGACAAGGCGCTCGTTTGGAAAATCAGGATGGGTGAACTCAGCTAAGCCTCTTTCGTCAAATAGGGATAACTGTAGTGGACCATCGTCAGCTGCTAATTTGGCAATCGGGGGGGCTCTAAGACAAGTTAGCCATCTAATATCACCAACTTCTCTTAGTGCGCTAATACGAGCTGAGGTGATCATTCCACGATCTCCCACCATAACAAGCCGATCGAGATGGAATTTGTTACGTATAGTATCCACTACTGAGATAAAAGCTGTTGGATCACCTGTATTACCTTTGAATACTTCAATAGCTACTGGACGACCAAGTGTATCTGTAAGCAGTCCATATTCGATTTGAGCCAGTCCACGTTTTTTATCCCTGGAATATCCCCTTGCTGCTAATTCGTTATGAGTGCCTTCCACCCATGACGATGACAGATCGAAATAGGCCAGTGTCTGAGAATCAGATTTGGAACCAAGATGTTTCTTAACCAATTGAGCCTCAATAGTTTCTTGGCGTTTTACAAGCCAGTCCATAGCTTTATAAACATCATCAGTTGTGGCATCATCTATCCCAAGATCAACTGCTATAGTCGTATCACCCCACCATTTAGTAGTTGCAAGCTTTGGACGAGGATGAACAACTCTTGAGATAATGAGTGCCAGTGCAATGTCTCGCTCTTTACACGGTGGACCTAAGAGATCTACTAATCCCAGTTGCTTGGCTACTGCAAACACACAGGCAACATGACCGTGAGCAAGTGAACGCGTGATCTCTAAACCTTCACCTGCTACAACAAAAGTTTTACCAGCTAAGGAACCCTTAATTAACTCGATAGTCTGATCAGAAAAATGTGAGAGATTAGCAAGAGTACGGTGTTTGACTTTCCCAGCGTCACGGAAACTTTGACGAAGAAGAGTCGTTGTATACTCCCGATCGCCATGCCGACGCTTAGTAGTGGCCACATGCATAGCGCTTCCACGATCACGGATAGGCCGTCCCATAGAACTATCCTACTACACTTCTTGACACGTGTCAACTATACTCGTGGCTACATTATAAGGCATACAACACTGCAAAAATGCAGCGTAAGGGTTATGCCTATCTTATTCTGACACGTAACTTCGGATTAAAAAGAATCACTTACGAAAGTAATTGAAAACAATTATTGATAAAGTATAGGTTATGATAATTAATAATTTGGACCGATAATTGTTTTAACTTTGACTTATAAACTGAAGACGAATTCTAAAATAAGGTGTCAGCTCGTGGAAACTCAAGCTGAATTGCTGTAGCCATAGATAATATGAACTGTAGGCATGAACTCTTTTTCTGAATCCTGTTCACCAACGGTGAACTCCGAAACGCTATGACCTTCGATTTCAAGAAGCTCGCCCGTGGTCAGGCAATCTCCAGCATCACTGATCCGGTCGCATTATTTGACGCACTACCCAACAAGGCTGAAGGCTATGGCTACCTTCGAGCGGCACAGAAGACGATTCTAGATGCTTGGTCACCTAGGCGAAACGAGAGAGATTTAGTTATCAAAACAAATACAGGTGCTGGGAAGACTATTGCAGGACTGCTGATCTTGCAAGCTTGCATACACGAGAATATGGTACCTGCATTGTACCTTGTTCCAGATCCACATTTACAACAACAGGTACTCGCTGAGGCAGAACACCTAGGATTGCGAACGGTGAACAATCCAGAGGACAGCAAATTTATAAGCGGTGATTCTATTTGTGTAACGACGATGCAGGTCTTGATCAATGGTAAGTCTCGTTTCGGTCTTACAAATAACATACGCCCGCCACTCCCGTTACGTGCAGTTGTCGTTGACGATGCGCATGCGGCACTTCTGCTTACGGAAGAGCAGACAAACCTTAAGATTTCCTTTGAACATCCAGCATACAATGAACTTTTGAATTTGTTTGAGGATGAGTTAGGCGAACAGAACTTCAATGCCCTTTCCGACATTCGGGATCGAGACCCTGCGGCAAGTACGCTTCGAATTCCTTTTTGGAGCTGGTACGACAAGCGACAGCAGGTACTTAAAATTCTTCGTCCTTACCGTGCAGACGAAGACTTCATGTGGAGTTGGCCCTTCGTTGCCGATCTATTGCAATGGTGTCAAGCAACGATCAACACGAACGCTATAGAGATCACGCCACCATGTCCACCGATTGAAAAGATTTTGAGCTTTGCTCAAGCGGATCGACGCATCTACCTCACTGCAACGCTTGCCGATGACAGTGTTCTTTTGACTCACTTTGCTGCCAATCCTGAAAGCGTTAATAAGACAATCGTTCCAGATAGCGCAGCCGACCTTGGTGATCGACTTATCCTCGCACCTCTGGCGCTGAACTCATCAATCAACCATGACGATGTACGTGCGATGATACGCTCTTTCGCTGAAGATTATAATGTCGTTGTTCTAGTGCCAAGCCATAACCAGGCAGCTCAGTGGAGCGATGTGGCCAATGCAACGGTCAGTAAAGCAGCAGAAATTAGCTCGGTTGTCGAGCAGCTCAAAGCTAGCCATGTGGGCGTAGTTGTTATCGTCAACCGGTATGATGGAATTGACCTGCCCGATACTGCTTGTCGAGTCCTCGTCATTGATGGACTTCCCCAGGCATACAGCGGAACAGAGAGACGCGAAACGATAGCATTACGTAACAGCGATGCGATGGTTACCCGTCAGCTGCAGCGACTCGAACAAGGAATGGGACGAGCAGTCCGAAGCAGAGATGATCGTTGCGTAGTACTCTTGCTTGATCCACGGCTCGTCCAGCTAATCTCTCGTGCTGACGTTACAAATCGTCTATCACCAGCAACCAAGGCACAATTGGATCTGTCACACCGTATTGCCGAAAGACTGGATGGAGCGAATATTGCGGAACTCCAAGGTGTTATTGCTCAAGTACTTAGTGGTGACCCAGGATTTCGAGAACTGTCCCGCGAAGCACTTGTCGGGGTTACTTACGGACCAGCGCTTCTCTCCCCTTCGGCAGGTCATCTACGCTGTGCTTATGACGCAGCTGTTAGCGGTCAAACAGCTGAAGCCTGCAAGCATGCGGACAATGCCATCAAGGCTGCGGTCAAGTCAGGTGATGAACGTTTGGCGGGGTGGCTCGGTGAAACGTTGGCAACATATCAGCACGCCGTGGACGCTGTCAAAGCCCAAGAGATATTAAACGCTGCTATCAATCGTAATCCGACAATCTTGCGGCCACGAGGTGGGTTATCTTACCATCGAGTCACTGTAGCTGGCGAGCAGTCTCGCCTTGCTTGTACTAATCTTCTAAAGCGTTTTAGGAATGGAGCTGCACTCCTGGTTGGCGTTGACGCCGTGCTTGCCGATCTAGTGTGGGACAACGAGCGGACTGATACCACTGAGAATGCTTTGGGGGATCTAGCTGGCTTACTGGGGCTTGTCAGTCAGCGTCCCGAGCGAGACTACGGTCGTGGTAGTGATGTTCTCTGGGCCTTATCCAATGAAAAGTTCGCAGTTATCGAAGCAAAAAGCGGGTCAGTTGGCGAATATATCGCTAAGAAAGATATCAATCAATTGGCTGGATCAGTGAATTGGTGCCGAGCAGAGTATGGGGGTGGAATTTCTATCGTGCCGCTCATTATGCACCCGAGTAATATCGTGCATAAGTCTGGCACTCCTCCTCAGGATACCCGGGTACTAAACCGTAAGAAACTGGAAGAACTCAAAACTAGTGTTTTGGCTTACGCAAGAGCTTTGGCACATGATGACCCCTTTTGCGATGAAACGAAAGTACAAAAGCAACTTCGTGAACACAAATTGCTTGGGACAGAGCTATTTTCGGTTTACAGCGTTGCCGCCAAGTGTCAGAATTAGACTTAGTCCAACTGCAGTTTGCGCAGTATTAAGTCGCCATCCTTAGCGCAGTGGAGTTCGTCAGGGTGGATGTGTTTGGTATTGATCCAACAATTGGACTGGCTCTATTTAACGAATAGATACCTTCACTGTATCCGACTTGAATTCGAAGGTGTATACTTTCTTTTTATTGATAGCTATATTGATCGCCCTTTTATTTTACTGAGTGTTATGTACAGAAATTTGAGCAGACCAAGGATCAATGAAATCACAATTTGGCTATTTATGCAGTTTTTTCCAAATGAGTTTGGCTTCACTTCAATTGACCCAGAAGGCCTAAGAGAAGCTACTGAGTATATTAACCACAGACCCAGAAAGATACTTGGTTTGAAGCCTCCTTATGGAGTATTATCTAGTCAAAATGAAGTACACCACGACTTAGTGTAGGTTCTATGATATTGCAGAGACTTTGGCCATGTATATGAAAACTCCGAAATTATCGATTCTAAAAATGGTCACCTAATTTTTATTAGTTAAAAATCATATTTCAATCAGGACAGTGTTAAATGTGGTTAAATTATATTTAAGTCAGATAGGGACTGC
>JAKBSX010000220.1 GCA_021844725.1 Actinomycetes bacterium
TACTAACACATGAGGATGGTGTTAGGCTTCTCATTAGGGAAGCGAGTGATATCTTGTTTGCGAAACCGTCACCCACAACTACGGACATTTCTTACGAGGAGGAGCTTGAAGACCAGGAATTCCCTCCTGACGACTATGTTGAACGAGTACCCAAGACGAACCCCCGACGACCACGGAGAGTCTTGCGCGGTAAGTTGGGTTAGACCATGATCGACAGTGGTGTACCCCCGCTTGCAAAGTGGCCCGCGGGAGTACTGGATAACTTGAAGCGTTGGGAACAAGGTAATCTAGTTCGTTATCCACCGTTCTTTTACTTCGCGGATCCTAACGTTCCCATTTGGTCTGCAACGATGGACTACAGTGCTGATTCAGAAGGACCCGAAATAATATTACCTGAGGGAGATAACCTTCCATTATATGGCATAATAACAACACAGACTTGCGACATTGCCGAAGAGGACAGCGATAGGCCAATCAGACCGTGGATCCAAATGTCCCCAGTCTATTCAACGAAAAGCTGGAAGAAAAGCAAACTGGAAGATGGAAAGGGACCCCGCTATCTATTTCTAATCCCTGACATTGACGAACCAGGGGTTTGGGTAGCCGATTTTCGTATCGAAATACCTATAGAAAAAGGTTGGCTTGCTAATCAGGAGCCCATTCAAGGCTTTCGCGATGATGAAGAGAAACACAAACTCGGTGAACGACTAGCGTGGTTACGAAGTAGACCAGCCTGGTCACCGCCGCTTGTCGAAGCAATACGATCTCTCAATAGAAAATTGCAGAGTCTTTACCAGCAAGATGAATCATACCTCGGGGATGAACTAGAGAGAAGTCTCGAAGAAGTGGCAGTCCTTGTAGACGATTACTCCTAACAGCATGAAGTTCAGTTTGTCTTCATAACTTCTGATAATTTATCTGATGACTGCAAGGAATTACTGGGACAGTGGTGGGACTCAGCGCGAGAAGAAGCCAATAGATCAAATCTGACGCTACATGCGTCCGATTTTGTTAAGTCGGAAAATCTCTCCCTAGCTGACTATCGAAAAATGACTCGAGTACTATCTTTTAGATAGCGTCTGGAATTGGCTCAATAGCCACTACAACATCTGAAATCGGGTGGTAGGCAGAGAGCGCCACATCGAAGGGCTCCTAGGTATGATCTATTATGTCGTGTTTAGTAGACGATTGCTGGGACTCGGAAAGTCGATTATGTGATCACGCAAGTGCGTTTGACCGAATCCAGCATTTCGATCCAGGACGAACTATTCGAGGCACGTTGGCCATTTACTGTCTTTTACGGTTTTTGTTGACAGCGTCCCTTAGTTCATTTGAATTGAGATTCCCACGGAAATTAGAGGGATAATGACAAGTGGCCGATAGCGAAGGCGTCGAGCAGGTCTATCGGAGAGATCCGAGATGGGCAAGCGGGGAGTCAAAACCTCTTAGGAGGGAGCAAGCGTGCAGACCATAGACCCACTAGGTGCGAGTCCTGCAGCCTCGTCATTCCTACAATGGAGGAGCCAAGCCGCTCATGTCACGGCGAAGGCAGCAACAGTTGATGCCGGAATTTATTGCCTATATGATCGACGCCAACCCGTCGGTAGCGCGCCGAGCGCTGATTGAAATGGCTCGCCGCAGATGGAAGGCCCCATTCGCTTCAACAGACAGCGAAATCATTAATCGTCTTCAGGCGTACTTCCAAAGACAAGGGTGGTCTGCCCTGGGGCTCTAGCTCAAATCATGGAGTACCATTATTGGCGCTTTCGATTCACCAGGTCTCGTAAGATCCGCGCAAGGATACAACGACCATAGGATGCAGATTCGATCCATCCACCTCCAGAGTAAGTAAGCACAAAATCGCTTCGGTCTACAGTCCTAGGCACAAATATACAATTTCTTTCATGGACCGGAAATCAGAATATGAATAGTGACTATTTACCAATACCACTTTTAAAAATTGAGTTTGTTGCCACAGATAACTTTAGATACCGTATGGTTTATCGGAACCTCGGGCGACCATTTCAATCAGACTTTCCCGACAAAACCGCCATTGGCCATTCGGTGCCCTCCAAGCTGGAATTAAATCTTCTCGGGCGAGCTCCCTTATATGGCATACCGAACATCGAAGTAGCCGTGCTGCTTCCGCTGCACTGAGCATACGTTGATGAGATTGATAGGTGCTGTTCATAACGCACTCCTCCACTTGATCAGAAAACTCTTCCTATTTATATGTATGCACCAGGTAGCAAAGTTCTTATTTAGAACGCAAAGATCATCCATAAACCCACCGATTTAAAAACGTGGAAGTTGGTGACAGTGGTCGACCAACCTAGCCAAAAGACGCTGGTCAAGCAAAACCAGGCTCTAGCTTTGAACTTGAAAGTTGCTACACCCAATTCAAATAAAACTGCATTCAGCAGATTCAGTGGAAACAATTCAGACCGAAACATAATGATGCACAATTACCAGGGTATTTGCTTTCGAGGATTCGCCAAAAAGCGATGCGGCATCAATTCTTAATATTGTGAGATCCAATTTAAAATGCTCTAAAGAGGTTCAAGAAAGCTTTCTCAGCGCATTCCACAAAGTGACTGGTGAGTCAAAACGTAACATAAGTGCTACACTAGATTTGGTTTAGAAGTGAGATAAGGATTGCTATGCCCACCACTCATCAGAAGGCGCAGGTGCTTGACACCAGTCATTACCAGAATCGCCGCTCTCGTGAGTTGAGCGACGCCACCTTTGAACAGCATTATCGGCAGGCACGAGCCGAGATAGCCCAGGTCGATGCCGTCATGCGTCAACTTGATTCCCTAAGGGAGGATGCAGGCATGTCAAAGGCGGAGCTAGCTCGTATGATCGGCAAGAACCCATCCGTTGTGCGCCGACTTTTTACTGCAGAAGTGAACCCCGAGCTGAAAACTATTGCTGCAATTGCAAGTGCTCTTGGTGCTCGCCTGGAGATCATCAGCGAGAAACCTGGGTCCACGAACTGCGATGATGCGCCATATGCGATTGCTTGAATGACCGCATATAGGGCCTTATGGCTAAAATATGTATTGTTTTATGGCCTGAAATTTAATCCACCGCAGAATCCATTGGACGCAAATTTTGCGATGAAACGCATCGACCTAAATTGCGTCAATGCCAATTCACCAGTCAATCACCCCTGGCAAAATTAGCAACATTTGAGTTATTGCGATTACCAAACGACGTTAGGCAGAATCTGTATCACCATAATCGCGAAGCCATTAAATTTCATCTGAGGGAAAACCATCATTATGACTGAGATGGGGCAATATGTGAGATCAATCTATGCATTCCAGAAGAAGGATTGTTGTGCGGAAACTGCGTGTCATTTCCCTTATGACGTTCATCAAGTTCTGCTGCACGCTGGGCTGCCTCAGTAACCAAGGGCATATACGTTACCGCGTCAAGACCTTTGTCTTGCGAGCCATCCAAACTGCGCCGGAGTTTACGAGCTTCTGTATTGTCTAACCAAGCAGTCTGATTCTGAAAATGGAGGATAAGCCATAGTTCGAAGCAGGGATTGGAAATCGCGAGTTCAATTCCGTTCTGTCGAGCTTGCTCCACTGTTTCTCTCAGTGCAGGATGGTTCTTCGGCCATTCAACATCAAAAACACACCAGAATTCGTCAATCTCGCCATCGATTTCAATGGACCTGTTGCGGGCATCGATCGCCATGGAGACCAACGTACTGGGCACCGAACCACCCAGTCCGTTTTGCACCTGCAAATCGACCGCCGCACTATCACGTACCGATGGTTGTCGCTTTAGTGCTTCGAGATACTCTGGCTCGGTCTTCACGCCTTCACAAAAAATGAGGATCGTTCTTCTAGGTTTGCGAACTGCCACCCGGCGCTTGAGAGAGCGACCTCGAGCGCCTTTGGTGTCGTGAGATCTAGCCACTGGTCTAAAACAGCCCAAGCGCCTGACGGAGCGTAAACTGGTCAAGTTCAGGAACTGCGCCAAATCTCCCTTGCAGATATGCCCTTTCCAGGTTTAGTGATCTCCTGACTTTATCTCCACCAAATTCCGCCAGAGCGGTCAAGGTGGTAGTTCCATTCTCACCTTTTTCAGTCAGCCAAACTTCATCACGATTCAGGTGATTGAGAAGACTGGTGTCATGGGTGGTGAAGATCAGCTGGGCTCCTCTGGGGTTAGTCTCTGGATCTTGAAATAGTTCCACAAGACGCGCTGATAATCTGGGATGAAGGCTCGCGTCAATCTCGTCAAAGATAAGGATTTGGCCCCTACTCAAAGCACTCAGAGTGGGCCCAATGAGGGAGAACCATATCTGGGTTCCAGCCGATTCTTCTTCAAAATCAAAAGCTAGTTCTTCACCTAATACGCGGTGTATTAGTCGTAGCTGTTTTCGGGGATAAACACGTGCTTGGTGAGTTTCCTGCGACTCATCCATTTCAAATTTACTAATCTGTACATCGTCAATACCAAGATCGGCGAAACGCAAAAGTGCCAACGCTGACTCTCGCGACGCCACAGGGACAGAACCCGGTTCATCAAAGAGAGATGTCTGTATTAAAGATCCCTGCTCTTCAAAAAGTCGTCCAGTTGCATTAGTACCAAACATCGCAGCTCTTAGCGGTCCATTAATAGGAGTTCGACGCCGAGGAATAAATATCCCAAAACCAGCCAGTGCACGCGCGAACGGCTCCACCTCCGGCTCATCAAACCTCATAGCCGCTGAAAGTACCAGTGTTGTAGGTGTTAGCAGTTCTCTTACACCTGATAACACCCCAAGTCCTCGGCGAAAGCTGACTTTTGTTCCCTCTCGCTCGAATAATATACGCCGACGACGCTCAGGATAGCTGTATAGTCCCTCGAATAAGACTTCGGAGTGGTTCAGCTCGATTCGGTAAGCGTATCGTACCTCATTGACCACCATCTCTACCTCGTAAGTAGACTCCGTGCTGGGACCTCTACCGAACTTGAATGGTTCACGGGGGATGAACTTATCCCAAGTGCGGAGCGAACTGCGTATGGCAATCGAGAGCCATGCAAGAGCTTCAATCACATTCGACTTGCCAGAAGCATTGGGGCCATAAATACCCGCAACTGTAAGAACGCTCTCCGAAAGTGATCCGAATGATCGTATCGATACCCGATCCTCGTCGACTGCGATCATTGACAATTCAACAGGTTCCAAGATTGACCGATGATTAGAGACTTCGAACCTAAGGAGCATGATCTTATATTAGCATTGTGGCAGCGTTTACACGTGTCGATACGTCAATATCTGACAATTTATCGCTTGAAAATGCATCACACTGCATCTAGCGCCTCTAAGTGATAACCTGGCCACACGGCCTTTGACTCGACTTATCTTGCACCCCCACAACTCTGTGATTAGCTTTCAACATTTGTCAGGATTCGCTTCTATGGCCGGCAGGGTGTCACTTTAGTACGATCTTCTGTTTTACAAAACCGCTGTCAACTAGCGGCTTCTGCCGTATCCGTAGCCACCTCCACCACGACCTTTCGATGTCCCTCGGTCATAGCTTGAACTACTTGAGCTACTTGAACTCCTGTAGCCGTTCTCTTGACTTGCCTTATAAGCTGCTTCTCGCATTGCCTTTTCTTGGGCAGCTCTTTCCTGTGGTCCCGGGTCGAGATCCGGATAGTACATCTCGTCGCTGTCAGGTTCGATCCTTCTGACTTTGTCGATTTTGAAATAGTCATCCTTGATAGACCATCCTTTCCCTAGCATTTTCCACAACACACTGTCATATTTGAATTTGTCAACAACCCAAATTCCATCGTCGTTCTTATAGAAGAATCCGCCGCTATATTCAGCTACCACTAGA
>JAKBSX010000221.1 GCA_021844725.1 Actinomycetes bacterium
TCATAGCCGGGAGATTTGCAGGGGAATGGGCAGATGCCTGGAACTCGCATGATCAGGAGCGGATATTGAGACTCTACGGGATGGACATGCTTTTCTTGTAATTGGATCTGAATGCAGATTGGTATCAGCTTAGGGAGTCAATCGACGTCCAACGGTTTCAGGGGGAGATTAGAAGACAGTCACGATAAGAAACAGTGAGGGATGGTGTGCAAGACTATCTACGCCGATATCTAAAGTGCACCTCCATTTGCAGAGTGACCGAATATTGTGGAATATGATATATTCTAAGGCTGTAAGGATCGCCTCATCTGCAGGAATTCAGTATCAAACCTTCCGCAATGCGGATACCCGGAACTTAACATTCGTCGGACAGTCTGAAGGACGGCAGAACAGCCATTACGGGGAAAAAATTATCACCGCCTGTCACACTACAGAAGAACAATGACCGGGGCAGTTGATAAATTCTTCGAACAGCCGCTATTCAAAGCCAAGCACCTGATGACCCGGCGGGGAGAAGTACTGACAATTCAGAAAGGGGAAAAGGAACTGCAGACAACAATCGACAAGGCGAAACGCTGTGGCTATTAGAACATTGTTGTGAAAGCAGGCTCGAAATTTATCGGTCAGATCCCTGCAAGAAAACTTGAAGAAAACAATTCATGGACTGACGCGATTATAAAACTCACTCGCTACACCGTTCAAGACACCTATGGAATTACGAGACTTTCAGAAATCTTTGCTACACATCTCGCGGATCAAAAAAGCATCAAAAACCCGCCGATCTATTTTGTCCTGGGCAAAGACGAACACCCACTTGGAATCATGACTTACTGGGATTTGAACAGGAGATCCGTATACACCTACACATACCACATGTTGTTGAGCATCGAACAGGCCCTGAAGGATCATATTGCAAAGACACATAGTGGAAAGAACAACAAAGACCATGACTGGATTGCCCACATGAATGACGGGCAATTGAAGAACCGTTTCGAATTGCATCAGTTGTCGGGCTGGGAATCGAAGCGCCCCAAGGCATGGTATTTCTCTCAGCTTTGTGACTTTTACAATTGGGACGCTTGCGTTAAGACGAGCGAATTGCAACTGTTTTAAGAGGATGTGTTGAAAAGATGTGAGGAACTCCGGAATAAAGTAATGCATCCTGTCAATCTCATATTGG
Organism: Actinomycetes bacterium; assembly: GCA_021844725.1. The sequence continues at coordinate 1,181 of JAKBSX010000221.1, forward strand.
CGGGAAATTTCCGTTCACTGTACCTTCTCTGTGACAACTGCTGGTCCCCATATTCAAAAAGTGGGTGATAGCCAAACTCAAGTCTAACTAAGAATTACTGTGCCTTCCGGCACTCAAAGCTCCAATTTCATAATTCTTCAACTGGGATGGCCATTGCGGACAGGACTTTTGCAAGCCTCCTCAGCTCAAGGGAGCTATCCCCATCTGAAATTACACCTTCATCAGAAGTAGAGGTGGGCTTAATTTTCCTTTCCTCAATCTGTTTTAGAAGCAAGTAATAAGCGGCTCCTGCCACATACCTATCTTCGATTGTCTTTGCAATGACGGAATCATGCTTACGGGCTATATTTTTCAACTCTTTGTTGTCAACGCTAACATAAATGCCCGCATTCTCGGTTTCGATGACAACCCTTCCAACTGCTTCATTATCCCATCCGAATTGTCCCCACACTACAGGATTGCCTTCCTTCGACACTGTTATGATCTTGGGGTCAACCACGCGTGTTTCAGTTGTTACTTTCTTTCGTTCATATGGATGCACACACACAACTTTACGAGATGCATCCTTTAGTCCACCTTCCTTTAGGTCTAACTCGAATCTGATCTCTTCTTCCGTCCCGACCCGAACGGAATCCGGGCAGAAAATGTGATAAGATATCTTTCCCTTACGTAGCCTCGATGAGCTTTTCTTTGTTGTGATTCCTTTAGTGTGGATGCATCGGAAATGCTCATCCCAAGAATCTTCGTAATAAGAATCTTCAGCGTCAGTCTCGAGCCGAATAAGGGCAGTACCTCCTTTCTCGATGGGAATAGGATCTTTGCTGTTCTTGATCACCAGGTATGTTGGAGAGGCCATCAATTGAGGCGTCACTAGTTCTTGATCGGTTATTTCATCTTCTGGCTCTTGTTTTGTCTTTTCCTGTTTATCACCTTCAGTCTTCTCTCTACCTCTGCTCTTGATCAGAGCCATGAGTTCCTGATTGCTTGCTATGTATTTTCCTACCATCCTCTTTATCTTAGAAACATCTCTTTCGCTCTTCACCGAGAGCATTCTGCTCTTGCGCTCCTTTTCAAAGGAAAGTAAGTTTCTGTCTTGGCGCAAATGATTCGCTACCTCCGCCAATAGTGCTTCTTTAATTTCGCTTTCCTTGAAACGCTCCCGTGTGGTAAGCAGAAGCTCCTTCTTGGCCTGATTGGTGAGATTATCACAGTCGACTTGGACTATCAAATAGTCATATGAATAGGGCAACTGAACTTGATCTCTTATGAAATTAGGCGATAGTCTTTCGTGCGTCTGCCCATTAAGCGTAAAATATACTGCTCCGCTTTTTGAGACAAAACCTTTGCGGACGTCTTGCCAGTTGGCTCTTTCGTCTGTTGGAGAGAGCGTCCAATAATTCAATCGTACCGATCCTTGCCTGCCCAGATTTATATCATATGAATCTGAATTCGACACTATGACCTTTTCTCCCTTACCGCCAGACCAAAGTCTACGGGCAAGACCAGAAAGGGGACGATTTCTATTCTGATAGCTCCTTCTTTCTTCATACAGTCTAATGGGCAACAAAGGGTCAAAGAGAGATTGACTCAAGTATCCCCACGCTGTACTCGCAGGTTGGAGTACATCGCTGGTCCCCTGTGGCAGGCCGTAACAAACCAATCTGACTATCGTGCCACTTTCAAATGACTTCCTAAAACCACTTGGGCTTACTGTCGGGACAGCGCCATCGTTAGCGTTGATACAGTATTCATATATACCATGCTTGTAAATTGTAGTGGCAGTAGTTCGATCACGATATCGCACAATGCTGAATCCAATGAGGTCACTCTGCCCGGATTTCAACAGCCTTTGATGCCTCCTCGAAATTATTATGCCAAACTCACAATTGGAGAAGGACATTTGTCCCCCTTGCCCGAAGGCGCCCATAAGATAGAGCTTTGAAAGCTTGTAGTCTTCATTTAGTCCTAGTAGAGTAACTGGGAAATCAGAAGGATGTTGGCCTATCCCACTGTCCGTGATCTCCAGAGTAGGTCTTTTAGCGTCTCCGCTATCCAGAAATCTGACTTTGATGTTGGATGCGAGTTGTGCGACTTGCTTGTCATCACACCACCTAAGATTCCCATCTTTGAATCCATATATCTCTTCAATAGCTCCTCTTGGATTTGCACAGTTCTTCAGGCCTGTATGCTGTTCCACTTCAAGTTCTATTTTCGCATCGATGGCATTTGTGATTCTCTCGGTAATACCATCATAAGGGTTAGCCCCTGTATTGATGACTCCATAATTGCCCGGATTGTCGCCAATGGGAACCCATCTGATTCTATCGCCAAACTCGGTAATGACTCGCTCCACTTCGTCGGTAGTATAAGCGCTCAGCAATTCATCAAGCAGTCTTTCGTACGGTTTCATGCATTAACCTCTTGGCGGCTTCTTGTTTGCGCTATGAATTCCAGTGTATTATTCAAGAAATAGTCAACAGATTCTCCACTCGGATTGTTACCATTGGAGACCATCAAATTCCTAACTAACTTGCGCTGTTCAGTTCGAGTGATATCTCTATCCTTGAGATTGTTGACAAGCGGTTCATAAATGTTGGCCAATAGGCCATTGCTGTTTGTAATTTTTCCTATGACTTTCCATCCTCTTGTCTTGATTCTGTTTCGTTTCCGTCTCCTTTTGCGGGAGTGCTTGGACGTATTGGCAATCGAAATATCAGCAGATGTTGATGATAGTGCCTCTCGAGAAATCGAATCCAGCTCATAGGTGAAAACAACGAAGTCTTTCTCAAGGGATGCTTCGAGGTTTGTTGTGCTAACACCATATTGAGCATGGATCACGTCTCTCAAATCTTCCAGAGGAATTCTAAATACCCGCTGTTCCTGAACTTTCATACTTATAGGCTATACACTATAGATTTATAGACTTATCGTCTAAAGGTTAATAGACACTGAAAGTGTACCAATGCCTTTTTATTACTCTATTGATATCAGGATATATCAGATGAACAAGAGGGTCCTAGTCACATTTACAAAGGAACAATGGGATGTGATAGATTCCTTAAAAGGCCAACTTGGTCGTGGGGATGCTGGGGTCGTCAATTCCATTGTTATAAACTGGTTAATCGAAAAGGGTCTGCTGATAGAACCCAAACAGCACACTAACGCGGGCAAGAAGTCAGGGGAGTGAGAAGACTGGCTGAAGAAATTTCAGGGCAGAGTAGCAGGAAAACTTCTATCAACAACAAGTTAAACGATCTTAACGGGAAGGAGTGGCTACAGTTCTCACGGTCATGGTGGTTTCAAACGGGCCTGGGAAAGGAGCATCCAGACACGAGCATTGAGGCCAAACACCCTGCACCATTCTCTTTCAAGGACGTTCAAAAGTTGATAAGGCAATTCACAAAACCAGGTATGACTGTGCTGGATCCATTTTGTGGAGTCGGGTCAACGCTTAAAGCAGCTGCCCTTTCTGGAAGAAATGGTATTGGAATAGACGTTTCAACGAGGTGGTGTCGACTAGCCAAAGAAAGGATCGACCAAGAAATCCCAAACCAGATAACTGCAAAACTTTCCCTAAAGGTCATAAGGGGGGATAGCGCGGTCGTGCTCAAGAAAATGGAGCAAAATAGCATAGACTTCATAGTAACAAGTCCTCCCTATTGGAACATATTGACGAAAAACCCAGATCACAAAGTACAAGAAGAGAGGGTCGAAAAGGGCTTGCTTACCAGATACTCTAGCAGCCCCAATGATCTTGGAAACATCGAAAAATACTCATTTTACCTGAAGAGGCTGACCAGAATAGTCATGTTGTCGAAAAGAGTGTTGAAGCCAGACTCATACATGGTGCTTATAGTGAGTGATTTTAGACATGGTTCTGACTTCTATCCACTACACATGCACGTATTGGATATAGGCATCAAATCGGGACTATCTCTCAAAGGTATTCTGATACTAGTTCAAAGCCACAAGAGACTATTCCCCTATGGCTATCCTTTTGATTTTGTCCAGAATTTCCATCATCAGTATGGCTTGATCTTCAAGAAATCGAAATGAGTAGTCATATATCCTATTGAAACATGAACTTCTAGTGGTGTGATTCAAAACCCTCTTCTGCCTTTTTGACCGAAAGATTCGAATCCATGGACAGACATACCCTTGTCCATGGTATTGCATGTCCGTGAACTTGCAAATGAGGAGGGGCAGCGCCTCTCTAGGCTTGCAAAAAGAACAAACAATGTTGTGACACTGAGAAGGGCAGAGGTACTCCTCCAATAGGCACAAGGGTTCACCCCTCCCAAGATAGCAGAGCTGCTCGGCCTGACGGTGGAATGGGTCAGGCACATAATAAACGAATTCAATGCCAGCGGCTTCGATCTGAAAACACTGTTTCAATTCTTACCATGTGTGGTGTAGACGCGGCTACGATTCGTTGTTTCTTCCCTATACGCGATTCAAAATACCTCCCTGCTATCTACCCGGGAACGGTCTATTCACATCCCTTCTGTCATTCGATTCATCTCCTTGTGATGCTGAATTTGCCTTAGCACCTGCACCTGGATTTCGGCATAGGTGTCGGAGATTCTGATTACCACCTTTTCGTATTTTACAGGTTTCGTTAAACAAAATTGTTGATTGTGATAAAATCCAGACGATTCT
>JAKBSX010000222.1 GCA_021844725.1 Actinomycetes bacterium
TAGCATGTCAATAGGTGCCAATGGTGCTTTACCAATACGCGGGATTTGGGAACCCGAGCCGAAAAACAGTGTTGCTTTGTACATTGCATGACCCATCAAGTGTATTAATGCGGCCAGGTAGGCTCCGACTGTGCACTCGGCAATCATAAATCCCATCTGGGCAATGGTTGAATACGCTAAGGCTCCCTTAACATCTGATTTACGGTTCATGACAGCGGTGCCAACAGTTGCTGTCAACACAGCTATAACGAAAGCAACGGCCATAGATAATGACGAAATACTGGATAATCCGCTCAAGCGGATCAGAAGTATCCCACCGCCATTGACCACACCAGCATGCAGTAGAGCTGATACTGGGGTCGGAGCCGACACAGTGCTCGGCAACCATCGTCCCAGAGGCCCTTGGGCCGAGCGGGTTAGGGCGGCTATAACGATTAAGAGTGAAACTGGAGTAGCTAGGCTTCCCAAACGTGCCAACGAAGCGTGGAGTGAACTGGAGGAGGCTAAGTTTACGCTGCCGACCCGAACCAATAGAATCAACAAGGCCACGACAAGCGCTAAGTCGCCCAGTGCGAACATTTTGAATGTTCTCACTGCTGACTTTCTAACTTCGGGCAGGTCCGAGCGGTAACCAACCACTGCCACAAAAGAAATTCCAGCTATTATCCACGAGACAATGAGAACCGCGGCGGTAGCTGATGTGCATACAAGAGCCATTGAGGTGATCACCATATTTGCAGCCGCAAAGAAACGGTTAGCTTCCTGATCTGCACCCAAGTAGCGGACCGAGAAGCTCTGCACTGTAGCACCAACCATGCAGACCAGAACCAGCAAAGTGATGGTGAACTGATTAGCCAACAGGCCCACGACTGGTTGATGCTGGCTATTAGTAATTGCCACCGTGAAAGGTCCATTTACGGCGACCGCTATAGCGGCGGTTAGAGCGCATCCGGTTGCTATCCATCCCAAGCCTGTGATAACCTGCCGACGCGATCCTGTGGCACTAAACCTGGGAAATGATGTAATAGCGCCGAAGAGCGGGGAAATGACTGCTGCAACAAGGCATAGTTTTCCAGGTGAAAAGATCATTTCGTTGCGCCATTCAAAGTCGCAAGGATTAGTTTCAACCGGTCACCTTCCAAAACGTAAGTCAATGTAATCAACTATACACGAAGTTCAGTTCATGAAGTCAAATACATAGAAGTTCTTCGGTTGTTTTGGAGTTTTTGACGGCAGAGGCCTTACTGATCGGCCGTTTAGGTGAAACGGGGATTTGTCGACTTTCTGAGCGCATATCTCACGTAGATTTACTTTTAAAGCTGTAGAGGCTTATCCATGACGTGTTTCCTCTTTTCAAACTGCCCACAGGGCTTCTGGTTGGCAGCGAAAGCTTTTGTTGATATTGCCGTCACATGTGCGGCTTCTGCCTAATAACCAGCTTTTCAAGTTTACGATTGAAGTATCATAAGAATATGTCAATTGACGAGAAGCCCGAATGGACATTTCTAACCAATCATGGACACGTGCTTCTCTGTATTGCGCGGGACCCCATGATCCGGGGGCGGGAAATCGCTGCCCAGGTGGGAATCACCGAACGTGCCACTCAGAGCATCGTGGGCGATTTGGTTGCGGCTGGTTATGTCACCCGATCACGTGAGGGTAGACGAAACCACTACGCGTTGAATCAAGACCTTCCGTTTAGACACCCGGTTGAGCAGGCACATCTAGTCGGAGAGTTGTTACGGGTATTGGTAGGTCCTGTTCGTCAGCTGTAGACCAGAACGTGGTCCTCACCTAATGGCGAGAAAACGTGAAAATGCACAACGGACAGCACGATAAGTGGTCTTTGTATTTCAATAAACAGTTTCCTTTTGAGACCTGGAGCTTCAGCTATGACTTGGCTTTACCTCTGTGATATTGTCGAGCTAGTCAAATAGTGAGATCCAGAGTTCGTGAATTGGGGAGCATGCAATGAACCAGCGTGATAAAGCAAACGTGTTGATGAAGTTGGCCGACCTCGGTAAGAAGAGCACAGATTTAAAGCTTCTAATTGATGGTAGAAGTGGCACCATGAAGCGGCAGAGTGAAAGTGGGCGGCTCTCTGCCCTTGCTCACTTCGCACCCCTAAGCACCTGGGTGCCTGGCAACCGCAACGGCATATCGACTTTGATTTCTTCTTTAGCGCTATGACCACAACTTATGATTTTCTTATGGGGACGTCTGGTCAAGAGTCCAACCGAGCTAGTTGTATGTCAAATCCGGTTTCAATTACCGTAGCATATGGAGACGGTATCGGTCCTGAAATTATGAATGCTGCTCTTAGGGTGATTATTGCTGGGGGAGCAAATCTATCCATTGAGAAAATTCAGATAGGTGAGGCAGTTTACTCAAAAGGGATTACGGCAGGGATTGAACCGGGTGCATGGGATTCCTTACGTAGGACCAGAGTATTTTTGAAGGCTCCGATAACTACTCCACAGGGGGGTGGTTACAAAAGCCTTAATGTGACAATTCGCAAGGCATTTGGTTTGTTTGCCAATGTACGTCCCTGCCCGGCGTATGCCCCATACGTAGCTACTAAGCATTCAGGCATGGATGTGGTGGTTATACGGGAAAACGAAGAAGATCTATATGGAGGAATAGAGCATCGGCAAACCGAAGATGTAACCCAGTGTCTGAAACTGATAACCCGGCCGGGAACCGAGCGATTAGTTCGATATGCCTTCGAGTATGCCCGTCGATACGGTCGGAAAAAGGTGACCTGTTTCACCAAAGATAACATCATGAAGCTGACCGATGGGCTTTTCCATAAGGTTTTCAATGAGGTAGCAGCTGAGTACCCGGATTTGGAATCTGAGCATTGGATAGTGGATATTGGTGCTGCCAAATTGGCAGATACGCCAGAGGAATTTGACGTAGTGGTCTTGCCAAACCTTTATGGGGACATACTTTCCGATGTTGCGGCACAGATTGCCGGCTCAGTTGGAATGGCTGGAAGCGCAAACATCGGCTCAGAGGTTGCCATGTTTGAGGCAATACACGGTTCTGCTCCACCTATAGCTGGACAGAATTTAGCTAACCCGTCGGGGCTGCTTCTAGGCGCGGTGCAAATGCTGGTCCATATTGGACAGGGCGAGGTCGCGACACGGGTCCATAATGCATGGCTCAGAACTATTGAGGACGGTATCCATACCTTTGACATTTATGATCCGTCGGTTTCGACGGTAAAGGTGGGTACCTCCGAATTTGCCGATGCAGTAATTGCTCGACTGGGAGAAGTTCCAACCACTTTGCGCCCGGTTAGTTATCCATCCCATGCCCAACCAATAATAGTTGAGGTCCGTCCGCGTCCCGTGGCAGAGAAAGAACTGGTGGGGATGGATGTTTTCATCGATTGGCGTAAATCTGTTGAATCTTTAGCTGAAATTCTTGAAGCGAACTCCGGACCCCATCTCAAGCTTGTGATGATCACCAACCGTGGTCAGAAGGTCTATCCTGATGGAGCGCCGGAAACTTTTTGCGTTGATCATTGGCGTTGTCGTTTTCAAGCAGTCGAAGAGGGCAGTGTTGTTTCATACGACGAGATTGTCCAGTTGCTTGCCAGATTAGTGAGCGCTGGTTTGCCATTCATTAAAACTGAAGGTCTGTTCACTTTTGACGGTGAGGCTGGCTTTTCGCTTGGGCAGGGCCAATAAATTATCTGACCTGAAAATCCGGCTATCGCACCTTTATATGGGTAGAACTATATACCTCGGGAGACTATCCGAAGTTCAATAGAGGCATTGAGGGTGTTGGAATGGCTCTCTTTGGTGGCTCTTTAGGCTGCTTCAGAGGGCGTGATAGTAACGCTGTAACCAATAGCTTCTATTTGAGCAGCAAGTCGACGGCGTGTGCTTCGGGTCTGCGTCTGACGAACCAGTCTGCACCAAGATCGTCATAAGGGAGTCCTGTAGAAAGAATGTGCCAACAGGCGACCAGGATCGAATGACCGACAGCTTTGTTTGCCTTGGCATAACCAATGCGCCCGGTAAGACGATGGTGCTCGACACCGAGGTAAGTGCCCTTTGAACGTCCTGCAGCTGCAGCTGATTCCGAGAGGAGTGCTCCTAAGAACTTAGGCCCTTTACGGGATCTGCCAGACTTGCGCTTGCCAGCTGATTCGTTATTGCCTGGACACATTCCAGCCCAACTGGCGAGATGGCCTGAACTTTGAAAACGGCTCATATCCGCTCCAACCTCAGCGATGATTCCCTCAGCGCTGCGTCGATCTACCCCAGGGATGGTATCAAGTAGTTGGAGCTGAGACTCGAAAGGGGCGATCACCTGATCGATCTCTTCAGACAATGCAGCTATAGCAGAATCTAAAAAGTCAATCTTTGCAAGTATCGCACCGATCAAGAGCCCATGGTGTCTGCTAAAGCGCCCCTGAAGCGCCTCTTGCAACTGTGGGATCTTGGGTCTCATCTTGCCAAGTGCTAAATCAGCTAGTACCTCTGGATCACGTTCACCTTCGACCAGTGCATCGAGTATCGCCCGTGCTGACTTGCCCTGGATATCGGTAGCGACACTTGAGAGCTTGATGCCAGCGTCCTGGAGTATCTTGTCTAGGCGTTGGGCTTCTCTGGAGCGCTCTTCGATCTGGGCTTTGCGGTAACGGGTCAAGTTGCGCAGCTCTCGGATTGGCTTTGGTGGAACAAAAGAGGGTCGAACCAGCCCATGTTCTAATAACTGAGCGATCCACTCCGCATCACCAATATCTGTCTTTCTTCCAGGAACGTTGTGCATGTGGCGGGTATTTAGGAGCCAGCACTCGAACGACTCTTCGAGAATATAGAACGGTGCTTTCCGGTAAACCCCAGTCGCTTCCATTCCCACCACTGTGACACGATATGAACTAAGCCAATCCCGTAACCCAGGCAGTTCCTGGGTTGTCGTTCCAAACTCATGCTGATAAATACTTCGTTCACCATTGTCTCCTGGCACACGAACACAGGCGGTAATAATGTCTTTGTGCAGATCAAGTCCTGCACAACGTTCCAACAAACTCTCCATAGTCAAACCCTTCTCATCGAAACCGATATCAAAAAGTCGTCCAGAGGAACCTCGTCTCATGGAATCTAGGATTCGTGCTAGTAGCGACATCAAAGGGTGCCCGAAGTTCCCGCGTCCTGCTATACAACGGGCTCAAATACACCAAGAAGAGCCGACGTCACAGGGCGACCGCCCCCATTTTCATCCACACAGCGTGGCCACCGCAAGGGGGTCATGTTGCTATACAAAAATTGCTTTTGCCTTTGTTCCTGAACCTGGTCGGGGGTAAAGGGTGATATTTAGGTGCGGTATTACTGGGTGTGAGATCATGGCTACTAAGGCAAGAGAGCCTGGATAACTTTTCTGGAAGACCACTTGGTTTGAGCGGCTTTGCTTTCATACCGATATTGTTATGAGCAATTGCCGAATTAGTTGGTAGCGGAGTTGGTCACGGAGTTGGCCACGGAGTACGGATAGCTAAGACGGTTCAACTCCGGATACCCCTGAGGTGGGACTAGTTGACAAGTAATTAGGCGTGCTGCCAGGTGTAGGGCGACTCTATAAAAGCCACCGATGCTTGAAATGCCCCGGTAGGAAACAGGCGGAAATCCCGAATGTAAAGGTTCCTGTTGAATTCAGGATCAATTACTTATTATCCTTGTGATTAACTGTATCCATTCACCACCCATGACGGAGCACGCCAGCCAGATGTGATTTAGGAGTAAGAAATAGTTTCTAGCGGGTGGAGCTGTATGCTCAAGTCCGCAGTGGCATCGGAGGTATCCAGGGGTGCCCCAGAA
>JAKBSX010000223.1 GCA_021844725.1 Actinomycetes bacterium
TCGAGTAGGTCGTCCAAGTCAGCTATAAAAGCTTTGGGTGGACCAGATCGCGCTCTTAGTTCAAGAGATCTTGAAGTAGCGGTTCTGAATCGAAGTAATGGCCGAAGAGCTTTTGATAGATTGGATATCAAGGCAATAGAATCAGCTCTTTCGTGAAAGTTGGGTAGCAAGTGACACTTGAACGTCGTATTTTCGGACTTGAGAACGAGTACGGCGTTACTTGTACCTTGCGCGGCCAGCGGCGGCTGTCTCCCGATGAGGTTGCAAGGTATCTTTTTCGGAGGGTAGTGAGTTGGGGTAGATCTTCAAACGTATTCTTGGAAAATGGTGCCCGTCTTTACCTCGATGTTGGGTCTCATCCGGAATATGCCACACCTGAATGTGATTCTATTTCTGATTTAGTGGCCCATGATAAGGCTGGAGAGCGAATTCTTGAGAACCTGGTTAGTTCTGCTGAGACAAGAATGCGGGAAGAGGGAATCAAGGGCTCGATCTTTCTGTTCAAGAATAATACTGATTCGGCTGGCAATTCATATGGGTGTCATGAGAATTATTTGACGGTGAGGTCGGATGAGTTTTCGAGATATGCCGAGGTGTTGATACCATTTTTGGTCTCAAGGCAGATTTACGTGGGGGCTGGAAAAGTTCTTCAGACTGCCAGGGGTCCGATATTTTGCATATCGCAGAGAGCTGAACATATCTGGGAAGGCATATCCTCTGCCACAACCAGGTCCAGGCCTATCATTAATACAAGGGATGAACCTCATGCTGACGCGGAGAAGTTCAGAAGGCTGCACGTTATCGTTGGCGATTCCAATATGAGCGAATATTCCACTTTCTTAAAGGTTGGAACGACGGCAATAATGTTGAGGATGCTGGAGGATGAAAATTTCGTGCTCCGGGATCTAACGCTGGAGAACTCGATTCGTGCGATACGGGAAATCAGTCATGATATAACGTGTCAACGGAAGGTAAGGCTGGCCAATGGGCGGGAGCTTACAGCTTTAGAAATCCAACAGGAGTATTGCCAGAAGGCCCGAAAATACTCAGATCAGCGAGGTGGCCTTCCGGATGAGGAAGAGCAGGCGCTGGAGATGTGGGAGCATGTCTTGGAGGGCATTGAGAAGGATCCTTTGACTCTCGATAGGGAATGCGATTGGGTTATAAAACATAACCTGATCGAGTCGTATCGATCCAAGCATGGTCTCAGTCTTTCACACCCTCAGGTATCTTTGCTTGATTTGCAGTACCATGACGTAAACTCAAGCCGGGGGGTTTTCTACAAACTTCAGGATCGCTTCATGGTGGATCGTGTAGTAAATGATGAAGCAATTGCAAGGGCAGAGACTCTACCTCCCAGTACCACAAGGGCTAAATTACGAGGTGAGTTTATTGCCCGGGCGAAGGAAAAGAAGAGAGATTTTACTGTAGATTGGGTTCACCTGAAGCTGAATGATCAGGCACAGCGAACTGTTTTGCTAAAGGATCCGTTCAAATCCGAAGATGAACGTGTTGATAGGCTTATAGAGAGCCTCTAGGAAGGTAATTTGTTTTGGAAGAACATGAGTCCTCGGCTAGTTCTGGGCTGTCGTCAAAAAGTAAACTATCTAAAAATGCAAAACGCAATATAAGAGACCTGACAATCATCATTGTAATTGCGATAATTTTCGGAATAGTTATCCGAGGTTTCGTGTTCGAGTCTTATTACATACCATCGGGGTCCATGATCCCCACTTTGCCGATTGGCGACAGAGTGTTGGTCAATAAGCTTGCCTATGATTTCCATCCAGTGCACATAGGGGACATCATTGTATTTAGGACTCCTCCGGATGATAGAAGCAATCCTGCCATAAAGAATCTGGTAAAAAGAGTGGTGGGTTTGCCCGGGGATACAGTCTGGTCGGCCAATGGAAAGCTGTATGTGAATGGCAAACCACTTGCCGAGCCCTACCTTCCACCGGGGACGATTACAACTGGCGTACCTAAGACAAAAATACCGCCAGGCCACTTGTGGGTCATGGGCGATAACCGACAGAACTCAGAAGATTCCCGTTATTTCGGGCCGATCTCAGAAAAATTAATAGTTGGAAGGGTATTTGTTCGATACTGGCCGTTAAGTAATTTCAAGTTATTTATGTAAAACCTCCCAATTAGCAAACCGAATTGTAAATAGTGCGAAATCTCAAACTACTATCTAAAATGTGGGCAATCTAGACCCGACCAAAATTGCAATTATATTGATTGTGGCACTACTGGTGCTTGGTCCCGACAAACTGCCTGGTTTTGTCAAGCAGGCTGGAGCGTGGTGGGGTGAGTTCCAGCGTATTAAAGCCCGTCTTCAGGCTGAGGTCAATGGTGCCGTGAGTCAGATTAATACTGTGGCAGCTCCTTTTTCTGAGACATTTACCTCTGCTTCAACTTCGGTTAGTGGATTTGTCCAGTCGGTATTTTCAGGTACAGAGCAGCCGACTCAATCGGCGAATGTTTCGATCGACGGGACAGCCAATCAATACAAAAGGCCTTTCGATTCGGTCCAGCCGGAAAATAGTTCTGGGTGGGGTGTCGGAGAGCAGGAAAGTGGATACATCTACGGTGATCCGAGGCTGAATTAATTGGTGGATCGAAGCACGAGAGAAGAGAAACTTAGATCAAAGTCTGAGATGACTTTTCTTGAGCACTTGGCCGAGTTGCGAAAAAGATTAGCGATTTCCATTGTGGCCGTGTTTATTGCTGGAATTTTCGCATATATAGCATATAACTCAATACTTGATTTCTTCCTTTCGCCTTACTGTAGCATTGTGGGTGGAAATCACTGCAATCTTTATGTGACTGGGCCACTTGATGGATTTGCGCTGCGAATAAAAGTATCGCTCTATGGCGGTATTGTACTGGCTTTACCTGTAATTCTGTGGGAATTGTGGCGCTTTGTAACCCCCGGACTTCATAGGAAGGAAAAGAGATATGCTATTCCGTTTATTATCTTTTCTCTTGCCCTGTTTGCCTTTGGAGCCTTCGTAGCATTTCTAACTTTCCCGCATGCGCTTCGCTTTCTTTCCGGGGCGGCAGGACCCCATTTGAAGCAGATCTACAGCCCAAGCAGCTACTTGAATCTGCTTTTGCTTCTAATGGTGGCGTTTGGGGTGGCTTTTGAGTTTCCAGTATTATTGGTGTCGCTCCAATTGGCGGGGGTGGTAACTCCAAAGCGGCTGAGTTCTTTTAGAAGGTGGGCAATTGTAATCATCTTTACGGCTGATGCGATTTTCATCCCGTCGTCAGATCCTTTTTCGCTATTTGCGATGGCAATACCGATGGTTTTGTTTTACGAAATAGCCATCTTGATAGGAAGAGTGGTTCTACGATCTAAGAGCAGGGTTAGCCCGGATACTCAGACAATAAAGTCGGACTCCTCTTAGGTTATAAACTGTATTAGTTGGACGTGGTTAGCGTTGAGTGAGCTTTAGAAGCGGAAGAATGATGTCAGTCCAAACAGAATTTGCTAACCGAATGGGATTTGAGCTAGACGAGTTTCAATATCGGGCGATAGCTGCTCTGGAAGAAGGTAAGTCGGTTTTAGTGGCTGCACCTACTGGTTCTGGAAAGACTGTGGTTGCAAGATATGCTATTGAAAAGTCGCTCGGTCTTGGCAAAAGGACCTTTTATACCACTCCTCTCAAAGCACTTTCCAATCAGAAATACCTGGAGTTTTCTGAATACTATGGTGCTGAGTCAGTGGGACTGCTGACTGGTGACAATACTATTCGTCCCTACGCATCAATTGTGGTTATGACCACAGAAGTACTGCGGAACATGATCTATGCCGGCTCGTCAGAACTTTCGAATTTGGCGTACGTTGTTTTGGATGAGGTTCACTATCTTCAGAATCCTTACCGTGGGGCAGTTTGGGAGGAGGTGATAATTCATCTGGATCTAGAAGTGGATCTGGTTTGTCTGTCTGCGACGGTATCGAATGCAGAAGAGTTTGCGGAGTGGATTGGTACGGTCAGGGGTTCCACTGCGGCAATTATTGAGGAGAAGCGCCCGGTTGATCTGAATCACTATTATCTGGTGGGACGCTCTAAATCAGATTCAATCTTGATGCTTCCCACCGAAATCAATGGAGAGATAAATCCTGAGGGTTCCAGGTTCGATAGCCCGGGAGTAACACAGTTCCGGAATCACGCCAATCGCAAGAGGAGACTTTACACTCCCAGGCGAGTGGACGTGGTTGAGGAGTTTTCCGACCTAGGGCTTTTGCCGGCAATATATTTTATTTTTTCCCGAAACGGGTGTGATGAGGCTGTTAGACAGTGCCTGTATGCCGGTGTGCGTCTTACCAGCCCGCACGAGAGGGAGGCGATACGTGAAATTGCGGAATCCAAGGTTCAAGCCCTGGGCGAGAACGATCTCAAAGCACTCGGTTATACAGAATGGTTAAATGCTCTTGAGTCAGGAATAGCTTCACATCACGCCGGTATGGTCCCGCCATTTAAGGAGACGGTGGAAGCTTGTTTCGCCAGGTCGTTGGTAAAGGTGGTATTTGCCACCGAAACGCTGTCTTTAGGCATAAATATGCCAGCCAAGTCTGTTGTAATCGAGAAAATAACTAAGTTCAACGGTGAGCGCCACCAAACCTTGCTACCGGGAGAATATACGCAGCTTGCTGGACGGGCAGGTCGTAGAGGTATCGATGAGGTGGGATATTGCGCAGTTCTTTGGTCTCCCCTTATCTCGTTTTCGCAAGTGGCATCCCTGGCTACCAATAGGTCATATCCTCTGTCTTCTTCCTTTAGGCCCACCTATAACATGGCCGCCAATCTGGTGAAAGGTTTTACTCCTGAAAATGCCCACCATCTTCTCAACCTTTCATTTGCCCAGTATCGATCTGACGCCGATATTGTTCACCTGGAAGCCGAATTATCCAGGCTCCAGAGTCAGCGGACAGAGTTGGAAGGCAAGGGTCACTGCGAGTTGGGAAGCGTCAGCAGATATCTCGAACTTCGTAGTGCCATAAAACAGGGTATCTACAAAAAGAATGTTCCAATTAAAAAAGCAGGTGCCCCACGGGATGTACTGGGAGCGCTTGAGCAGCTGGTCCCCGGCGATGTTTTAGCGCTTGAATCTGAGGATCCGGATCAAATGACCAGGGCAGCAGTTGCGTGGACGTCTAGGCGAAAAAACGGTCGCATTGCGGTGGGTATTGTCGACAGTGGTGGACTTCGGCACAGTTTTTCCGGGGGTGATTTTCATTATCCTCCCAAGCCAATTGGAAGGATCCCGGTTAAGACACCTTTTGATCCTCACTCAGCTGATTTCACCAGCTATTTGGCGGAGTCTCTTGTGGGGTTGGATCTGCCAGATCTTTCCCTGGCGGAACCACTGATGGCGGTCAATCCTGAGCGATCTGAACTTCGGGAAATTACCGTCCGGCGCAGGGAGTATGAGCTACTTGAAAAGAGACTGTCTCAATGTCCGGACTTCAAGGATCACCTGCTGGCCCAGCGCCAGTTCGAGAGAGTTGAAAGAAGGATTTCCGAAGTGAAAACCAAGGTGAAATCCCAGGCAGAATCATTGGCTCGACAGTTTGATC
Source organism: Actinomycetes bacterium (assembly GCA_021844725.1). The sequence goes on from JAKBSX010000223.1 coordinate 5,588, forward strand.
GAGTGCTTGCAATTCTGGCAGGGAGGGGATTTCTAGATGGGTGGGTCTTGACCGAGTCCGGCAGCAGACTGGCCAATCTATATCATGAGTCAGATCTTCTTGTATGTCTGGCAATGGAAAACAATATTTTTGATTCCCTTGACACGTGCAGCCTGGCAGCAGTGCTGTCGATTTTCACATACGAGGGTAGAGGGCAGACGCGCTATCTTCCGGCATT
>JAKBSX010000224.1 GCA_021844725.1 Actinomycetes bacterium
TCCCGCCTAACCGACAATGTATCAACTGAAGACCTGTTCATATCCCTTAGCGAACAAATAAAAGACGAGGACAAAAGAGAAAGGATGCTGAAGCGATCCACCGAAGCAGTAGCGCTGTTGTCGTCCGAGCAGAAACAAATCCTGTCAACTCTGCTGACCCCTCTACGTACGGCTGACGACTTTGGACTGCGCACCACCTCGGCAATTGCCAAACAACTCCATGTGTCAGAAAAATATGTTGAAGACCAAAAGCAACTGATGTTCAATGCCATTTATGAGCACATCATGGAAACTGAGCCCGATCTGCGACCCCCTGACTGGGTTCCCAACCAACAAGGGGTGCAGCTCCCAGGTATGGAAGGTTTCCTATTAGGGCTGTTTGGAACTCCGACAGTAGGGGAAATTGAGAACTACAGAAAAGTAGTGAAGAAAAGGTTTAGTCGAAGATAAAACTAACGGCAGAAGTACCCACCTGAGCAGCCGAGTAATGTTTCATTACCACAAGAACCGCTTACAGTGGATCCCGAAAGACCTATGGCCCCAGGAGTCGGCCCATAATATCGCTAGCTGCACGATCATTCTCCTCTAAAACATGGCTGTAGACCCTCAATGTAATTGCGGAATTGGCATGTCCAAGCCTTCCAGATACGGTGCGAATATCTACGCCAGCAGCTATGAGTTGAGTTGCCGTAAAATGTCTGAGGCTGTGGAAGTGTATTCCATCAATCCCAAGTTTCTTTGTAATTCTCCGAAACGCAGTGCTAATACTGTCGGGGTGCAACGGCTTGGAGCCATCGACCTCGCCAAAAAAGAGCCATGGATTTTCGACAGGAGCTAGTTCGAGCTTCTCGCAGTTGTCAATCAAAGCTTGCATTTGACCCTCAATCACAGCTACGGCTACGGCGTCAAGAGGGACTTTCCGAATCCGCTTGGTTTTGGTCGGACCCAGAACTGTACCAGTCTCTGGGGTATAAACCAGTCCGCCACGGATCCATAAAGCAGAGTGCGCCAAGTCCACGTCACCCCATCGCAAAGCCAAGAGTTCACCACGTCTAGCACCGGTCAGTGCAGCAAGCGCAACAAGAGCCTGAAACTGGACATTTGACTTGCCCATTTCCGTGAGGATTGCCCGCAATTGTTCTACCGATGGTGATACCACGGGAGTAGAAGCAGGACCTGCAACTGTCGCAAGCAGTGCAACGTTCCGATCAATCCACCCCCATTTAACAGCCTGCCCTAGTGCAAGGCGAAGCACACCGTGCGAGTGCCTGATTGTTGCAAGCGAGTAGCTCTGGCCTCGCAGCTTCGCATAATAGTCATCTAAATGTTTGGGTGTCAGTTCATTGATCGGGATCGAACCCAACTCGGGAGCAATCCTTTGCCATGCGCACCATTCGTAGTCACGCATAGTTTTAGGGGAAAGACCCTTACCCCGACAAAATGTAAGCCACTCTGACAGAAGCTGTTCAAGCGTGCTGTTGCTCGCAGGCTTGGCCGATACATTCGCCTCTGTAACCATCTGGTTAAGAGCTTTGTCCGCTTGTCTCTTGTTACCCCGAAAGACCTTGGACCGATATCTCTCTTTCCCTGTAACGGGATCCTTGCCCAGATAGACCCGCAGACGCCATGCATCAGCTTGACCTTGATGTGGAGTGATACTTCCTCGCATGCCCATATGCTAGCAGCATTGCTGGGGCCTATCATGTCACAAGCATGTCACGCTCTAAAATATTACATGTCATGATATGCTCTGACCTGGTGGGCGCTGAGGGACTCGAACCCACGACCTGCTGGTTGTAAGCCAGCTGCTCTAGCCAACTGAGCTAAGCGCCCTAAGCAAATAAAGACTAGCAACTCAACAATAAGAACCTGCCACAAATGTGCTATCTCCAGGCTCTATTTGATAAGTCGCTGGCAAGCTGCTCAGATCCGGCAGCTACCACTCTCCACCGCTTACTCAGATCAAAGCGCGAAAAATTGAAATCAGCCAAACCAATAATATGAGCGCCAGCCAACATACATATAAGTGCGCCACCTAAAACATCCCAGCTTCCGAGTGCTGATTCAGAAAGGTCAATAAATGCATCCAGAGAACCCTCGGCCACCATACATAATTCAAGTGCCGCCGAACCAAACGCCCGATACTGTTCCCACCCAAGATGAGACTTTGAATATCCATTTGTAGCCACAATTGAGCGTGAAATCATAGTCTGGCCAGAAACTGAAATCTTTTTCCCATTCTTGAAACTTCCGTTCCCAATCTCAGCGTGATAAGTGTCCCCATTGGCCAAATTCCGTACAACAGAGACAACTGGCCTTCCCTGAACTAATGCACAGAGAGACACGGCAAAAAAAGGGATTCCGCGTGAGGCATTGGTGGACCCGTCAACTGGATCAATCACCACAACGATTTGGCTATCTTTGAGTTTGCTCGATTCCGAAAATCCCGATTCCTCCGAAAAGATTGTGTATCCGTTATTGATGAGTATTGATCTAGCGGCTTCATCGGCGTCGATATCAGCTTGGAATTGGCCAACGTGGCCGTCTGTCCCTTTCCAGGAAGCATTAGCAGAAACACGCGCCTCGACAGCATCTGCGACAGAAAACAAAGTTGACAATATCTCTTGATATTCCGGTGAACCTGTCAACCTAAACCGTCGTCATGACTTCAAATAGATCCTTACAACTTGTCGCAAAAAAGTTCATGCCTCGAGACCCCGTTTGTCTATAGGAACGATAATAAGCATATTTCGCTTCTCTAAAATAAGGATGACTCGGGAGCAAAACCTCCATTGTCATCGAAACAAACTTAGCTACTTCCAGATATCCCACCTTTTGCGATTGGCTAAGCTGAAAACCATAGATTGCGGAGGCATAATCAGGAAGTACCGCCAGAGAAGCGTTCCAGGCGACTGACCACAATGGTGCTGCCAAAGCTGGTACATTCATATCTCTCAGCGCTTCTGAAGCTGATTTCGCCTCCCGAGTAAGACACAAACCTTCTCGGGTTTCTAACCATCTTCGGACTGAAGCTGCGGTCAAAGGGATATTGTCCATATCTGCGCCAATCATCTGCGCTAATAGTGACATTTCCTTAACATATTGATCCCTATCCTCTGCAGATAACTTTGGCTTAAGGCTGCAGTAAGACTCCAAAAGTGAATCCACTAGACAATTGTGAACGTATGCCAATAAGTAAGGATCGTCTGCGCTAAAATATTGCCGACTAACATTGTCAATTCCACGAACTTTCCTATGAATTTCCCTTACCTTTTCTGTGGCTGCCTCAGCCTCTTTCCTTGGACGATAGCTGACAGTCATTAGGAATTCGCTCGTACTGGCAAACCGGGCCCAGACATCATCATTGAAACTTGAAAACTGAGACACTCCGGCCATGGCACGAGGTTCTAAGGCCTGTAGTAAAAGTGCCCGTATTCCGCCTACCCATCCGGCAGAACTGGCATGCACCTGCCATACGACGGAATGTGGACCAAATAAACCCAGATCGTTTGTCTCGCTACTCATACTAAATACATTATTGCAGCTTGGGAACTTAATTGGATTCCAGGGATGTAGTTATAAATTAGATTTATCTACTATCGATCTCTCATGAGCTCCGAAATGACGCTAGACTACTTACATATGGCAGCAGTGGACATACCAGGATTCGTTACAGAACTAAAAGACCACGCAATGGAACACGGTTTTCATGTCCACGACGAGCGGCACTTTGTTGAGACTTATTCAATGCGACAGGCCTGGGAAGTTGATCTGCACCCCGAAGATGCCTGTGGTGAACCCCTTGATCTTCATCTTAATCTCGATGTAGAGCCGCGGATTATTCTGGCATTTGAAGACCAAGCTGCGTTAATGAGCGACGATGAGACCCCGGAGGATTCATACCATATTCTTCTTTCATTTACGTGGGAGCTCCCTCCTGCTGACAAAGATGCCGATCTGCTTCGACTGGCAATCGACCTCTCCGCGATAGGTGGTGTGGATCTGCCACTTGAGGTAAGCGCAATAGACACCACTGCATCGCCTACAGATTCTCCGGTACGTAAAGTGGCAGTCGTAGGTAGGACAAGTATCTCGTTAGCCCAGCTGTACTCAGGAGAAGACACAATTTGCCCTACTCTAGATAAGTGCCTTGAGATTTCAAAATTCCTGCTTGCCAAAACAGTCAAATGGACCGGAGAATAGAAAAGTTCACCCCTTCCCGCACAAGTTTCTACCTCTTCGCACTATTGCTTTTCATTAGTGGTGTTTTTCTGTCTTCATGCGGAGCGTCTGCTGGTGCAAATGCCAAGAAAGCCTGCGGCATCGTAAATAATTCCCTAGCCACCTATCGGACGGCAACGATTGAAGCAAATCCCGCTCAATCCGCCCAGGATAAAGCAAAAGCTCTCACTATGCTCAGAAATGCCTTGCCTCTTGCTGCAATTGCCTCCGGTTCCAACCTTGAATACCAGGCATTAAAGGCCACTCTCTCCGAATCAAATAGAGTACCAGAAAAACTGCTGGTAAATGCACTCACGCGAGAATGCAGGCAGATTCTGCCAACCGCTCCTGGCCAGCAAGTTCCAGGAGGTTACGTGCCTCCAGCGAATGTAAAAGTGAACCCTTCACAATGACCGGAGATAGGGACCCTTCCAGTGGCCTGCAAAATATAAAACTCATTGCAACTGATCTGGATGGCACCCTTCTAGACAGCTTTGGCCATGTGTCTGACATAAATCTTCAGGCTATCAAAAATGCCAACAATGCGGGAATTCTAACTATTGCCAGTACTGCTAGATCGATCAGGTCCACGCAAGCCATCTCGCTTAAAAGCGGACTGGGGCCGCTCGCAATCTGCCAAAATGGGGCAGCGGTTTATGACGTTAAGACAAAAGAACTCCTCTATCACCAACCTATCGAGTTAATAAATGCAATCTCGATCATCTCAAAGCTCAAAACGGAGATGCCCGGGATAATTTTTGCTATAGAAAAATTAGATAATTTCATATCCGAAAAAGGGTTTTTCCCAACTCCTTTGCCAGGATTGACGGCTGATCCCATCGACGAAATACTAAACGAAATTTCAGAACCCGTCACCAAGATTATTTGCCGGCACCCGACGATACCACACCGAGAGCTCAAGGACCGGGCATACCAACAGTGCCACAACCTTGCTGACATTACCAGTGCTGGCGCAGATTGGGTTGACTTTCAGGCGACCGGGATATCGAAAGCGACGGGTCTGGCGTTTGCTACAAAACTACTAGATATCGCAAGTGACGAAGTTGCAGCTATTGGAGATAACTCCAATGATGTGCCAATGCTGGAATGGGTAACAGTCTCAGCTGTCCCTTCAAATGCAAACGCTGAAGCAAAATTAAGGGCGAACTGGATAGTTCCTTCAAACCTTGACAATGGTGTAGCCGTATTTATTGAAAAAATAATTGATTCCAACCGCAACAATCGTTAGTTGTGCGCAACAAGAATCTAACTGAATTCAGTTGGAAAATTAGACAGGTATGAATCCGTCTTCTTGATCCTTTACATAAATCGCCATACCCGACTTAGAAAAGCCATAGTAGCCAATCTGACCGAATTCCTCTGACAGCTTGTCTGCCACTTCCTTATCTATACCATACACAGCGTAACCGTACTCCGCGTGGGAACCTGAAAGAGAACGCCCTACACTTTCAAGCCAGTTTGCAAAAGGGATTTTCTCCACCCGTGTTCGAAGCTGACGGTCGGCATCCAGGTTCTCTTGATCGGTCCGTACCTCA
>JAKBSX010000225.1 GCA_021844725.1 Actinomycetes bacterium
CTCAATCTATCCGGGCTTGTGCTTCTCGACATCGCGGTCAGTGCTGGCTATAAAGGCGATGTGGTTTTTGTAAATACTTCATTCCATTTTCCGGAGACTTTAGAGTTATGGGCCAACCTACAGAGAAAGTACCCTGAGCCTAACTTTATAACCCTGGAGCCAGAAACTGAAACAGGTTATCTGTTTGAAACTGATCCAGTTCGGTGCTGTCAAATCAATAAAGTTTCACCTCTTGACAGATACCTTGCACGGACCAGGCCAACTGCTCTTCTGAACGCACGGACCAGAGAGAGTTCACAGACTCGCAGCTCGCTGGTCCTGGTCGAAGACGGAGATCCGGCAAGGATAAATCCCCTCATCGAGATGACCCGTAAAGACCTTGAAGTTTATTCAGTAGAACACAGTATAGATAAGCATCCGCTTTACGAAAACGGCTTCTTATCAATGGGTTGCTGGCCATGCACGAAAGCGGTAAGAAATGGCGAAGATCCACGTTCCGGTCGTTTCGCTGGACAGGGACGGACAGAGTGCGGCATGTGGGGAACCATTGGAATTACCAGATAACTATTAATAATTTTACTCACAATGAAAATAATCTCAGAGAAGGAACCAAATACATGTCATCTAGTAATCTGCCCCTTCCGCACGGAGGCGAGCTGGTAAAGCTCAGACCAGCTCCTGTGATTTCGTCAAAGAACATTGTCCCATACAGGCTGACTCCCCGCCAATTTGCAGATCTGGAAATGATATCGATCGGAGCCTATTCACCACTTTGCACATTTATGGGTAACGACGACTACCTGTCTGTAATCGAGAGCACGTCACTGGCAAACGGAACATTGTGGTCAATCCCCATTGTTTTCCAGGTGCACGTAGGACAAATCAGTCCCAACACACACGCTTTAGCGCTGATTGCTGAAAATGGTGTTCACGTTGCAACGCTCCAAATTGAAGAGCAATTTCACCTCAATTTAGAGCTCGAATCAGCAAAAATATACCAGACTAGTTCGCTTGAGCATCCTGGAGTAAAAGCACTATATGCTGGGGGCGAAATTGGAGTGACCGGAGAATTGACAGTCCATCAGGACCTCCGGGGCTACCAGGGAATTGAGCACACCACCCCTGCTCAAACCAGAGAGATTTTCACCGAGCGTCAATGGCGCACCATAGCTGCATTTCAAACCCGCAATCCAGTTCACCGGGCTCATGAATATCTACACAAGGTAGCGCTCGAATTAGTAGACGGCTTATTTCTTAATCCCCTGGTGGGCCAGACAAAGGGTGATGATGTTCCAGTCCCAGCCCGGATGGAAGCATATAAAGTCCTACTGGAAAAATATTATCCAAAAGACCGAGTATTCTTGGGGATATACCCGGCTGCTATGCGCTACGCCGGTCCAAAGGAAGCAATATTACACGCGATCTCCCGCAAGAATTATGGTTGTACCCATTTCATCGTAGGCAGAGATCACGCCGGGGTAGGAAACTACTACGGCACGTATGCAGCCCAAGAGATTTTTGAAACTATTGACAAATCCAAACTTGGTATTGAAATACTTAAGTTTGAACACAGCTTTTACTGCTCGCGCTGCGAACAAGTTGCCTCCAAGAGAACCTGTCCTCATGCACCGGATTTTCATATTGCGCTCTCGGGAACCAAAGTAAGAGAACTGTTGTCAACCGGGGCAAATCTTCCCCCACAGTTTTCAAGACCAGAGGTGGCTGAAGTCCTCAGAGAAGCTTATGCGAAATAGTGCATCCGATTCGGTGAACTTATACTCGCCAGAGTCCCTTTTCAATAGTTAAGGAGATTGAATGTCAGAACAACAATCAAAAACACTTTCAAAAATAGAAGAAATTAAGATCAGTTCAAATCGGCTACGTGGCACGATTGCAGAGGAACTGGATAATGATCTCACTAGTTTCAGTTCAGATACTGAACAAGTGCTGAAATTCCATGGACTCTATAACCAGGATAACCGTGACGTTCGTGCAGAGCGTAAAAAAGCTGGACAGGACCTCGAACATATATGCATGATAAGGTTAGCGTTACCAGGCGGTCGCCTTACTGCGCAACAGTATCTTCTTATCGACTCACTGTCTGACCTGGTGGGCAACGGCTCTTTGCGCGTAACTACACGGCAGGGAATCCAGTTTCACTTTGTGACAAAGAAAAATGTAAAGCAATCAATTAAAGAAGTGAACAAAATTCTCATAACGACCTATGCAGGTTGCGGTGATGTGGTTAGAAACGTCACCGCGTGCCCCTCTCCTCACCCTGAAATAGAGAATATCGGTCTTAGCGAGTTGGCAGAAGCAATCTCGAGGCGTTACAAGCCAGCATCAAAGGCATACTATGAAATCTGGCTCGACGGTGAGAAGCTAGAGACTGGATCTGAAAATGAAACGGAGACAATTTATGGTGATGCTTATCTTCCTCGGAAATTTAAAATTGGATTAACCTCGGAAGATGATAATTGCATCGACGTACTGTCCTGCGACCTGGCCCTGGTTTTGTCAAAAACGGATCACCAAAAGATCAAAATATTCGTAGGGGGGGGATTGGGACGGGCTCATGCCGACGACACTACCAAAGCCCTACTCGCTCAGCCGCTTACCCACATCACTCGAGATCAGCTCTTCCCGGTGATCGATGGTATAATTGGCATTCAACGAGACAACGGTGATCGTTTCGACCGTAGCCACGCCCGATTCAAATATCTTGTAGAACAATGGGGAACACAAAAGATACTGGAAGAACTGGAAAAAAGAGTCGGCTTTGCACTGCCCGCCCTTGATGAGTTCCACTTCGGCGCCAGCGAAGATCACTTGGGTTGGACTGAACAGAGTGATCATAAATTCAGCTATGGAGTCAAGGTACCAAGTGGCCGAATTATTGACACAACCTCGGCTAAATATAGATCTGCTATCAGGGAGATCGCATCTAGGTTTTCGGCATCGATTCGCTTCACCGCCAAAGAAGACGTCATCCTCAGCGATATAGAACTAGCTCAAAAAGAACAAGTTCTTGAAATTTTAGAGCGTCACGAAGTCCCTGTACCAGACGCTTATACCCCGGTATCGCGTCATGCTTTTGCCTGCCCAGCGCTTCCTACCTGTGGGCTGGCCTTAGCTGAATCTGAGAGGTTCCTTCCGACCTTGCTTGAGCAGTTAGACGATGCCACAGCAGAGCTTGGCTTACAAGATCTCGACATTGAACTTAGAATGACCGGGTGCCCTAATGGATGCGCAAGACCCTACCTGGGTGAAATCGGCATTGTCGGAAGATCAAAAAAATCGTATGATATCTACCTTGGGGCAGATAAATTCGGCAATCGCCTTGGCGAGATATATGCCACGGACGTGGTTAATGATTCCCTGGTCGACGCCTTGAAACCCATCCTTTCGTTATATGCAAAGGAAGCGGAACCGGTAGAGGGTTTTGGAGACTTCTGCAACAGGGTAGGCATCGATGAACTCAGAAAATATGCACCGGAACCCAGGAGGCGCAAGCTCAATGTTTCGTAACCGACCTTAAACTGGGACCCAGTAGAATAGCGGATATTAGAAGAGTAAAATATCCATTGCAATCAGCCGGGCCGCAATCGATTCTTGTAGGAGCAGTGTCTGAGCCTAAAGATGAAGCGAGCGAATTAATTTGCGCGCTGTCAATTGGCACGCGGTGGCATGGAAATATTGTCTCTATATAAGTTCGCAGCTACGAAGATAACCGCCGAAAGCTAACGATTGCAGAGGTTTATGTTCAACAAGGTAATCCTGCCGGTTGTTACCCCAGGGTACCTTGCCTACATAGCAACTCAATGATAGCTTTGCAAGATAGAATCAAGGAGTACGGATGATATTTGGAAAACGCTATTTTCACAATGTACCGACAAGATTAGTGGCCGGCGCATTTATTTTGAATTCTGGAATCTCCAAGCTTAAGGCCGACGACGCGCATCTCGATCAAGTATTTTCTACTGCGATTACTGCATATCCTTTCCTGGAGCCCGTTGGAGCATCGAAGTTCGGACGTCTACTTGGTTCCTATGAAACCACCGTGGGTTCTACGCTATTGATGCCGTTTGTTTCTGATCGCAAGGCTGGAATGGTGCTGCTTCCTCTGACAGTAGCTTTAGTAGGGCTTTACCTGAAAATCCCTGGTATGCGCCAAGACGCAAGTTTGCGTCCTTCATCTCAAGGGATCGCCCTTGCAAAAGATAGCTGGCTTCTTGGGATCGCGTTAGGTCTTTTGCTTTCTACAAAGAAAGTAAAACCACATCTGCTGCCACAAACCGAAGCGTAACCTCTTCTAGCACAAACGTATCTTTCAGCCGATAACACGCCTCGAAAGACCCTTTATAGAAACAATTCCCAGCCCAATCGAGAAGGCAACTATCGCGCCATAAACATAGATAAGACCCATATGCGGAACTCCCTGGGTCAAAGCTGCCCTGAGTCCTTCGTTGATGTAAATCAGAGGATTAATTAAAACCCCAAATTTCAGCCAGGCTATGGGGGTGAGCGCTGACCAGGGATAGTACACAGCGCCAAGAAAAGTAATAGGAAGCACAATTATTGCAAATATCAATGGAACCTGGTTTGGCGGGATCAGGGTTCCAATCGTCAGACCCAAAATCCCCGAAAGTATCGCTGATAAGGGAATAATTGTAAGCAAAACCGGCCAATCAAAATGAAGATGAACCGGGGTAGCTGGGATGAAAAAACCACAGGGAAAACGACTATGGCTGCAACAGTGGCCTGCAGGGCACCTGATAGTATCTTTTCAACCGCTAAGCCCCAAACCGGTATCGGCGCTAAAGCTCGATCTTCAATCTCCTTTGTAAAACCAAACTCCTGAACCAAAGGCAATGCTACAGCCTGGATTGCCTGAAAAATGATCGAGATTCCCACGACTCCTGCTACAAGCAGTGTGGAAAACTCGGCAGATTTCGCACCCCCACCTCCAACCCCCTGACCGATTTTTGGAAAGACATAAGTAAAGACAAAGACGAATAACAGTGGTTGCATAATCACTCGTATAATAAAAAACATAAATGTTTTACGAAGCACCGCTATATCTCTGCTAAGCAAAGCAAAAATTACTTTCACATAGGTAAGCTTCATCTTCCTTGAACTATCAAGGCTTATTAAATAGCTGCTCATTACTCTCTTAAATCCCGTCCGGTAAGACTTATAAATACAGTTTCAAGGGTGGGTTCCTCCACCTTGAGACTTACTATGCTGAGTCCTTGGCTTTCAATGGTTCTTGTAACTGTGGAAATAATTTCTGTAATTGCATTTCCAATTATGGTAACTCCCTTACCGGTAGCCCGTAACGAATACTTTGTGCTCAGAAGGTCCTGAGACTGCAACTTCTCAATGTAAGTTGAGCTATCCCGATTTGCTTCAACCCAAAGGGTGGAGCCTGATCCCAGATTCGACTTTAACTGATTTGGTGTTCCCAGGGCTAAAATCTTTCCATGATCCATTATTGCTAATCTTTGGCAGAGATGATCTGCCTCCTCCATGTAATGTGTCGTCAGAAGAATTGTTTGACCTCGCGAGTGCAACTCACCTAATACGTCCCACAGAGCCAATCTACTTTGAGGATCTAGACCAGATGTCGGCTCGTCAAGGATCAATACCGTCGGGCTGTGAAATACCGCTCTGGCAAGCATTAAACGCTGGGCCATGCCGCCAGATAAGGCCATCACCGGTGCGTCAGCCCGTTCACTGAGTCGGAACTGCCTCAATAAGTCCTCGGTGCG
>JAKBSX010000226.1 GCA_021844725.1 Actinomycetes bacterium
TGGATGCTCGATAGAAGATTTAGGTGCCCAAATTTGCAAATTTGTTGAGGCAGACGGAAATGTTTGGAAGTTCGCCGAATCGACTTATAGCGCTTCCCAACGGACTTGGATCTCTGCACTTCTTGCCTGTGAGGTCTTGGAGAGGTATCCCCAACCGCGGATTTGCGAGTTCTTCAAGCGCACCCAGCGATGGAAGGATCTCATCGGAAGATTGGATTTTGTGGCACCTGATCCTCGCACATATGCATTGTACAAGAATATCTTGGGACAAATTTATGCTTTTATACCCTATCCAGCGAGTCTGGAGTCCGCTCTGGAGATTTTGAAACTTCTATTCAATGGGGATGTCCCAGTTTCCTATGTTGCGCTTTTGGAATTGCTGGGAGCGCAGAAGATACTCGCATTACCCAGCGGGAATCTCGACGCCATCAAAGCCGCAGAGCAGGTTTCCCTTCGAGACAAGTCATTTGTCCGTGAACTTATCGAGGCGAGAGTCCTGCCGCAGCCGCTAGAGGATTTGGCTCGGAATGCTGGATCACGAAGTCGTGACCAGCAACCAAGCCCTGTGCCAGTGCAGTACGTCGCCAGGTTATCTGGTGAAGCCTGTGGAGCGTTTATTTATGGACTGCCTTTGCGTTTACCAGCATGGTCATCGGTACGAGACCTATTTCCCCACCTCGACAGACTCTCAGACGTGCTTGAGTTTTCACAACCAGCGACCCTCTATCCATCTCAGGGTTTGCTCGGAGCAGTCCAACTTGACGAGCAAGGAGCCAATGCATACGATCAGCGCTTGATCGACGATGCTAGGTTCCTGGCCGAGGACCTAATTGAAGCCGAGATGATGCCAGAAGAGGCGGCTCGCCAGAAGGCTATTAGGACCGTAATGAGTGGTTTTCAGCCCTTCGTCGCCTGTCTTAAGCGAATCAACAATCAAGGGGCTCGCATCACTTCTTTTCCTCATGGGATTGCTGGGGCCTACAATCGGCAGCAACTCTACAAGGGCGTCAGGGAGGATCTGAGTCCAAGACCAGACATTCTTCGCTCTTTTCTTGCAGTCCTGCCGGAACTTCTAGAGGGAGAAGACGTGCAACTCGGCCACTGGGTAATTTTGCAATTTGTTACCGGCGCTCGGGCGGCAGTGGTACTCGGTCTCGATCGCACATGCTGGATAGACGATGATTTTGGCGTCTTGTTGCATGTCCGAAGCGCCTCCAATAAGACCGGCCGGAGCTGTCTGTTCCTTGCAGCTGCCTGGATCGAACTGTTCAACATTACGCGCGAATGGCTACCTGAAGCAGTTGGTGATAACCCGCCTAACTGGTTGCGTAATGATCTCAGCGATCTAATTGACCGAGTTTGTGTCAAGTTCGAGAATCGCACCGGGAAAGCTGTACCAAGAGGGAGCGCACGATTCACGCGAAGTGCCATCGTCCAGCTTTTGCGTACCAACTTGGATGGCCACGATAGGGAAGTCGTCACTGCACTCCTTGGACATCGGTCGCGGTTCACGCGATCAAACTACTGGCGCGCCTGGCCGGAAGAGGTTGAAAGCTCCTACAGCCGGTGGGACAACAATTTTCGCGGTATGTCCTACGCACTGATTGACGAGGGAAAGTCAGAACGGCTGCGCGAGGTGAATAATGGGTGAAACGACAACACGTTCCTGGGGGAAAATCTCAAACAAACCTAGGATCGTTGGCGCAAGTGACAAGGAAATGGCTCAGGGCCTGCTGATCCTGCCGATGATGGCCCGCTTTGCGATCCTTCAGGCTGCCAAAGATCTCGGTTCGGAAGGCCTCCTTCTTCTGCTAACGAAATACTATCTTTCGCCGGAACAGATCAGCAAACTTCGTATTGGTCAAGGTTTTTTGAGTTTGCGTGATTCTGCTGACGTCGTTGATATCTCTCAATCCGACTGGGACGTCATCCAAGCTTGGCTGCAGAAGAAGGGTCGGCCAATGACCCAGAAGGCCATCCGGGACTACATTGCTCGTTCTGTTCAGAAGCGAGCAAGGGAAATTCTGGCCGAGTTGGAGACATCGACCGTTGCCACCTCGTGGCGAATGTATCTGACGGTCGGCGTGCGCGATCTTAGGCGTTGGGCGCGGGAGGATCTTGCTGCGGCCTGCGAGTATAACGAGGGCGTGTATCGCGAGTTGCTCCATGACGAAACTGCCGATGTAGATGACACGCTTCGTCATTTGACTTTACGAGCCCGAAATATCCTAAGTCGCCTGGCCGAGATAGAGGTGAGCCGGATTCGTGAGATGCGAGGTTTCGAATCTACACGGTCAGGACTTGATGACCAGACAAGCGGGAAGTTGGGAGGAGAACAGTGAAGTTGACCGACGAACAGCGCAATATCGTCGGATGGGACGACCCATCCCGAGTTCTCCTGGCAACCGCCAAAGCCGGTACCGGCAAGACAACAACCGCCGCAGAGCTAATAAAGACCCATTTGGACCGAGGACGGCGGATATTGGCACTCACCTTTACGCGCAACGGTACTAGCGAGCTAGCGTCAACGTTGGAGACTGCTCATTCGATCACTTTCGAATCTAAATATGGTTCGCTGTTGAATGGTATTGGCATACCTCTAATTATCGCAACCTTCGACTCATTTCTTCGCCAAGAACTCAAGCAACTTTCAGTTACAGAAGTTCACTGGCGAACGGCGGACTCAATTTGGGTCTGCGAACGACTACATGACCATGCAGGCTCTGTCCTATGTACGGCATACCCGGAGTCTTTCACGCGTATTAATCTGTCAATTCAGTTAAAACAACTCTGTTCCAGCATTGCTCTCGGCAAGGAGTTACTTCCATCGCTCCGTAAGACTTTTGATCCTATCTGGGCGGAGCTAGCGGCGGAGGCTGCGCGGAAAGAGATGTTGCTACCTGGGGGCTATGCACAATTGGTGCTAGGCCACTCAGGCGATATTGCTCTACGGTGCCTGTCGGCGTATGACTACCTGATTGTCGATGAATGCCAAGACACCTCGCGCCATGAGCTGGGCGTGTTGGCGAAAATTGCTACAAAAATGCCGATTGTCTGTCTTGGAGATCCAGGCCAGAATCTCCTAGCATTTAGAGGAGCACTTGGCGATCTTGAAAGAGAGTTCGTCGGCCTAGGTATGCCTTGTCAATCGACTACGCTGTCCGTAAATCAGCGCTCTCTCAAAAAGCTGGTAATTGGACAGAACTCGCTCCAGCAGAGCAATGGATGGCAAGGCCCATTGGCAACTCAAGCGAGGTCGCCCGAAGGCCTGGAACCCCTCTATATTGTCGGTCAATCAGAGGATCAACTCCTGGATACTCTTCTACTCATGCTCGACACATTTACTAGCCAGGGCCAGGATCTTTGCTCAGAGGTTGAATCTTCTGGAGTCAGCGAGCTAATAAGCGATCGGAAGAACTTATTAATTGGGGTTGGCGCTCTAAACAGCGAGCGGGAACCCTCAATCGTGGTTCTGGTATCTACCAACGAGGTAGGGCGGAGCCTTGAATCCGCCTTGGATGCTCGAGGTGTCGGGATACCTTTCCTGCAGGCCGATTTCAATCCCTTTGACACTCCCGAAGCGAAGCTTCTTCTCAGTTGGTGTGATCCTGAGGGAGGATTGCTCTGGACACGCATTAGCCAGGTCCTGGAAGCGCACTTTTGGCGACCACGACGATATAGCTCGCCGCGGGCCAAATTGGAAATAAAGATAATTTTTGAGGCCCTTATGAAGTGGTGTTCCGGTTTCTCTGGCGAAGCTGGAACTCGATTCTCGTTAGCCGAAGCCCTAGAAGCATGCACGAACTGGTTGAATGAGGCAGAGTGCCATGAAAATATCTCCACGGAACAGACTCATGGATATCTGGATGAACTTCGCACTGTTTGTCAGCAGTGGGTCAAGGTGCATGCCGAGTCGAACTTTGGGCGGATGCTTGACGTTTTATCTTGGGTGACACTCGGCACCGGTGCTAGCCAGCGTAGGAGCAGCCAGTTTGCTGTTATGCCCAAATTGGAGCCATGGATCTTCCGAGAGGCACGAAAGGCCAAGATAAGGCCATCGGAGATATTTGACTGGATTCAAGATAGGTCACTGTCGGCCAAATTGCGACCCGCAAGCACTATCCAGGGAGTGTACCCTTGCATCAAGACCATCAATCGATCGAAGGGCGATACTGTCGACGTGAGCGTATTGTATCGCGCTGATAAAGTTCCACACCGAGAATCAAATGACGTGTTTGAGGTGCCCCAGGACCCTGAGGAAAAGAAGCAAATAGGACTCGCTCTTGAGTATGTTGCCGCAAGTCGAGCACGATTTGTACATATTGAGCTTGCCTTGAGCAAGGTTGGGATTCACCATGAGCCCAGGCTGCCCGGGTGGACTTATTGCGTAGCAAAGTACTAGGCGACTCTATGGCAAGGCTGGTAGTCCTAGGTCGTGCCCGCAGCACGATTCGGAGACGTCGGCGCAAGGAGCGCACCCATAATCGATGCAGCCTCTTGATTCTTGGCCTCAAGGACATGTGAGTAGACCTTCAAGGTGACCGATGCATCTGCGTGTCCCAGACGCCCCGCGACTGTTCGGATATCCATTCCTGCCGCAACCAACTGTGTAGCGGCGAAATGGCGCAGACTATGCAGATGTAGTTCTTTCCAACCGTGCCTGTCGGCAATTCGTCGAAACAGCTTTGATGGACTATCCGGGTGCACAGGCGTCGATCCATCGGGATCAGAGTAGAACAAGTATGGATTTGCGGCCATTGCCAAGCGCAGATTCATGCCTGCGCTCCTTAGATCTTCCTTCTGACGATCAATAACCTCCTTTGCAAATGGATCTATCGCTACATATCGCCCCTGATGGGTCTTGGTAGGTGCCTCCCGTGTGCCTCCTGCTGGGGTATAGATCAATGACTTGGTTACCTTGACCCCGGCATCTTGACAGTCATCCCAATGGAGTGCACACAGTTCCCCTCGCCGCATGCCCGTCAATGCGGCCAGAGTGAAGAACGCCTCCCACTGCGGATGCATACCCTTAGCCTCCTCCAGGATCGTTAGGAGCTGCTCAATGTTTGGCGCAACAATTCTGGCCGCTGGCACCTTCGGGGGCGAAGCCAACAGAGCAGGATTGGACGTCGCCCACTCCCACTTCATGGCTTGGTTGAAGAAACGTCGAATAATGGCGTGGACTTGACGAACAGAGGCTGGTGCACACCCCCTCGCAACCAGATCTCGATAGAGATGATCCAAGTGGGCAGCGGTCACGTCGGACATCTGAAGCATCCCAAGCGCCGGCACGATCTCTAAGTCGATCCAACCCAAGTATCCACGCACGGTAGTGGGTGAAAGGTTCGGACTCACGAGGTTTATCCATTCTCTGATCGCATGCTCGATCGAAGTGGAAGATGATCGTGCGTGAGAACTGCCTGCCTCACTCAGCAGCCTGGTAAGTGCAGCGTCAGCCTTTCGCTTTGAGCCGTGAACGGTGACATACTTCTGCCGCCGCTTACCTGTAATGGGATCCTTCGGCAGATCAACCACGAGCTGCCAGACGTCGTTCCCGCGCTTACGAACGTACCCTCTCATGACCGTGAGTCTAATACAAATGTGGGCACGGTGTGGGCAAGCCGGTTGGGTCGTGTCCCAAAAACCAATAACTACCTGGTGCGCCCCCTGGGACTCGAACCCAGAACCTGCGGATTAAGAGTCCGTTGCTCTGCCATTGAGCTAGAGGCGCCAAATCGCCCGCCTCGTAGAGATTACCGTCT
>JAKBSX010000227.1 GCA_021844725.1 Actinomycetes bacterium
ATCGACAGTTAAACGCGTAACTGCACGTCAGGCGATATTAACTCGATAGCTAGAGGTACCTCAAAACACTCCGTATGAATTACAGCAGTGAACCATCTATTTTCTCCCTTGCGTGCAAAGCACTGACTAAGAGATAGAGTTTAGGAAAAAAATAAGTTATGCTATAGATGTAGGCGATGGAGCTCGCCCTAAGCGCCAATGTGGCTAATGGCTCCTAACTGTGGCTTTTGTTCTAGTTAGGAGATCTCATGGGTAATGCTATAAATTCGCTGAACTCGGTGGTAAAAAATGCCCCTAATTCTGTGAACCAAATCAGCTCCGAATCAGAACCTCGGACGGCAAAGCACGCTCAATCAACAAATTTGACGCGGATTTATTTGGTTCGACATGGCCAAACGGAACTTAACGTGAGCGCGGTTCTAAGAGGGCATCTTGATCCAAAATTGGATGCACTGGGAATATTACAGGCAAAAATGCTAGGCGAGGCGATCGGCCGAGAGCAAGTTCAATTGCTAGTTTCAAGCCCATTGAAACGGGCAGTCGAAACTGCTACAGAAATCGCTATACGTTCTGGTATCGAGGTGGAAATCGAACCTCGCCTGATTGACCGCGACTATGGACCTTGGGCAGGAAAATCTAAGGAGAGTGTCATTGCTAAATTTGGATCACTTGAAGCTGCGCCAGACATTGAGCGGGAGTCTGAAGTATTAGCTCGATCTCTTGAAGCAGTTATGGATGTGGCGCGTCGGGTTCAGAATGGATCTGCTGTTTTAGTTAGCCACGATGCAGTAAACCGACTCCTGCTTTCAGCCCTTGATACCAAACTGAAAGATATTTCTTCTATTCCTCAGGAGACCGGTTGTTTCAACATCATTGAGCTCAAAAACAATGAATGGTATGTCCTCGGCATCAATAAGTACCCGAGCCGAAATGGGATGCCAGTGTCACAACTGGGTGATGGCAATGACGATTTGGCTGAGACTAGAACCCAGCGGACCGACGAGGGCGATCATGAGTGAAATCATGATTGAGTTGTTCATCATGATAAAGGAGATTTCAAAAGCCATTTTATGCCAGATCCAACCTGCAGTAGGGCCGCTGCCAAAATCAGAGCATACTTCATCGAGAATCAAGTTAACTTTGCAGAGAGTTTCCTCGATGGACGTTCGAAGGACTGCGTCAAATGCTTGTATGTTCAGCGAGACGATAATAGATACCAGAGTTTCAAGATGGCTGAGCGTGACTCGTTATCAACGACTTGCAGTGACGATCTATTTGGAAAAGTATTTCTCAGGTTGTCAAATTCTTAGCAGATTTTCGAGGAAAGGCACTACACAGTATCGGCTGACACCAACTGGATCAGACAAGCCCGTCGGTGTGCAGCAGAATTGCTCCTTCTTAGCGAACGCATCTTAAAACATAATAAAGGAGGCCCTTCATTATGTCTGTAACTAGGGTTAATGAGCAAACTGGGGAGCAAAGAAAAGAATCCATCAGAGACGTGACGCCAGAAATAGTTGCTCAGATTGTCCGTCTGTATTTGGAGTGCGGTCTATCAACCTATCGTATAGCCGAAAAGTTTAGGCTGAGCCGCCAACGCATAGCACAAATCCTTAAATGCGAGGGAGTAACGATCGCACCTCGAGGATCTGGACGTTCGAGACCGTTAAAGGTTTTAGAGGGGTGTTCAGAAGAAACATTGCGCACTTTGTATATTGACAAGTGGATGAGTTCTATCGAGATTGGCCACGCGTTGGGTATTTCGGATCGACTTGTGCGAAAGAGGCTAGCGCTTTTCGGGATCGACCGACGAACTAGAGGCAAGTTTGACCGTCATGATCGCACTGATATAAGTCCCGATGAACTAGAGCATCTCTATGTTGAGAAGGAGCTTGCTGCATCCGAAATCGGAGATGAATTTGGCGTATCGCGGCGCATTGTATTGCAAGCTGCCCATAGTTATGGAATTCCAGTGCGCGCAGGTGGGTACCCTCGCCCGTCTAAAAGTCTCGACATTCACCTGATTGATGCGCTCTATGACGATATCGACGTAATGAGAATTTTGAATGCCCAGGATATCCCAATAGTTCGTGAACCAGGACCGATTTGGCAAAGGTTTCCAAATCCAAAACCGCTAACCAAAGAGCTTATTACCGGGTTATACGTTGAATGTGGTCTTGCCTGTTTTCACATAGAGTTACTGACGGGTCACCCAGTTCCCACGATCCTTCGCCGACTTGACGAGTTGCGTATTGCTAGGCGTAGACCGGGAGGTAGATCTCCATTCATGAGGCGATGGCAGGAACAACAGCGCATGGACAAGAGGTACAATGGCCGTGCTCAAAGATGAGTTAGAAATACGAATGAGTATGGAGTATTTGGTCAGAACCTGTGAAAGATGAATTACTAATCTCGTGTTAGGCTACCATGTATAATCCAGGTTACCTTAGAACCAGTGATGTGCTAGCTTGAGACCTTCACGACTATCGTCGCCAATCCTGGTGTGCATAGCTGGAACTATCTCGCTAGTGACCAGGCCGTACTCGCTAGTTAACTCATCGATAATAGGGAATGACTCTGCGATCCGTTTAGGAGAGTCGATGACAATTGTTACAGTTGGAACATTTCTGCCAAACTGCATTATGCGATCGCCGTGTGGATCGTGGTCGCCCAAATATCCCCATATGCAGCGTAAGGTCGTTGCCCCACTAATGCCTGCGGAGCGAAGACGTCTAATGAGCGCGCGATTGATCGGTTGTCCACCGTGCAGCTCTGATTCAGTAGTGTGAATCATCAGTTTTTGCCACAATGACATACCATGTACATCAGTTTCTGGGAGCATCTTTGGTGGTTCGATAAGCTTACCGTTACTTTTGCATATCTGTACTCGCTCAAGAGTGACTAGCGGCCGATGAATCAGGCCACTGAGTTCAGGTAAAACCTGGCTTATTTGTTCCCCAGTTCCCACAGCGATTACCATTATTGGCACATCGACGTTGCGGCTAAAGAACTGAGCACGTACACGCTTGCCAAGGGCGGTTCCATCAACACCAAGTAATACGCTGGCACCCGTAACGCCGCGTCGACGCAGCAGATCACAAACGGCCACAAATGCTGGTACCCGATAAACACGTTCCTGTCGCCCAAGATAAATAGTCAGCTTCGTCGCCTCACCCAACTCCTCGGGGAAGTCGAAGAAGTGCAATTTTCCGGTTTGCATACGTGCCCGTTCCAGCGTGACCAAGCCACTTCCAGAAGCAAGTATCGCCTCGTCAAGTACTTCTTCGATATGCTTGCGAGTATCTACTGCTATGGCCACCGCTGGCAAGTCCTCCGAGAGACTTAATGAGGTATCAGTACGTAGATGATGTTTTAGCCCAAAACCTTCCACTCCACGCAGCAGGATAGAGGTGGCAATCTCGTGTCGCTCGTAAAGGTCGAGTAACGATTCGGCCACAAACTGACGCCCAACCTGCTTGCGTTCTCCGAAATAAGTAGTTATTTTTAGACATTCTTCATTCATGAGAAATTCTTTCCATACCACAAAGTCGCGAAACCTTTATAGAACCGATGACTAATTTTGCTGAGGAATATGTATTGGTTGTGGCGTAAAAGTGAACAAGCCCCTGGAACGAAAATCATAGCTGTGTCCCAATCCAACGACCGAAAGCTGCTGCTGCGAGGCCGAGCACTAGGCTGAAAACGATGTTAGCCGCTGCAGATCGATGTCGCCATTCCTCGTCAAGTCGGTGTGTCTCGAGAATCCAAGTTGAAAAGGTTGTGTACGAACCTACGGCCGCAACTCCAGCTAAGAGCATCCAATCTTTACCGAATGCCAGACCTGTTACTAAGCCAAGGACCATGGCGCCACTGATGTTGATGAGCATGGTCCCGTAGGGAAAATCCCTTCCAAGGCGTGTTCCAATGGAGCCGTCCACCACGAACCTTAGCACTGATCCACATCCACCAATAAGTATCACCGCGATCCACAGAAGACCACTCATGACGCTATCCATATGCGTCGTGCCACTGCAGTAGCAAAATGAATTGCCAGGTATCCCGCAAAAATACTAGCTACTGCATAAGTAGCTGCTAGACCGTAGGCATGTGCATTAATCATGTTCAAGAGTTCTATTTGCATCGTTGCAAAGGTTGACAAGCCGCCGCAAAGTCCAGTACCGAGCAAAGATCTGCTATAGCTGGACATCGGTAGCCGCTCTTGCAAGCGGGTAACGAAGTAACCTAGCAAGAACGCAGCAACGATATTTACGACGAAAGTAGCCCATGGCCAGCTAGTTGCCGAGCTTGTAAACGCCTCAGCAAGGGCGGCACGCAAAAGTGTTCCCAGTGCCCCTCCAAGAAAGACCGCTGCAATCTCGCGCTTATCAAGCTGTGACAGGAAACTATAAGACTTGGCACGGTTCAGTGGCTGATTGGATACATCACTGTTTGAATCTAATGTGGCGGAATAATGTGATCCGTTCCTCACTTAGAAGAAATCCTTTCTTTGTCGATAAAGTGGGAGCAGAAGCCATCAGCCAACTAGTAGCAGTTTTAGAACGATGTGTTTCTAAACCAGGGCATCATCTGGCTTCAGTCAGTATAGTGTCAGATGATTCCGAAATTAAAATTGAATTCAGCATAACCAAATAAATCAGCGCAAGTCTTACCTCATGTGATGACTCAGTACTAGAACCACACCTAATACGCTTTCAAATTACTGCATGGATAGGCCGCCAAAGCATTTCAACTGATTTAGTAACAAGTCTTTTTCCCAGGTCAAGATTGCCAATTCTGTGTGCAGCCTGCACCGATTCGGCCACAAGAGTAGGGTCAAGACTGTTTGGGGAGGTATTGTTCAATAGAATTGTAGTTTCAATGAGCGCTGCAAGGTCTATCAATATATCGTTCTCAAGCACGAGCGAGTTCACACAACCCAGTACCAGCGGCGCAAGATCTGTGACACCACTCAAAATCGCCAGCCGCAAACGAGTGCGGCATATGAACGATTTCAACTTGCTGTCTACCTCAAGGTGCTCGACTCTTTCAAAAACCATTTGCGCTCGCTTAGCATCTCCGAGCAGCATCAAGACATAGGCTAGATCGCAATCTAGGATAGCCCTCTCGTTTCCTGAGAGGCTTGACCGTGCTCTTTCAAGAAGGGTAAATGCCATCTCATGCTGACCATGTGCGAGGCTAGTTCGAGCAAGCCGACGATTACAACGAGCCAGAAACTCATCGTTCGGGTTAGCGAGTTTAGCCGATACATAGGCTTTTTCTGCTGACGCTACCATGCCGCGGAGCAAAAATATATCACCGAGCTCAACTAAGATTGGCCATTTCTGGTCGTTTCCCATAAAGCGAGCAGCGAGTTCATAGTAACTACAGGCATCCTTAAGCCGCACAGCTTTGACTGAGCGGTCGCCACCGTAGCGAGCAGCGAATGCTGCGTTGGTGAGATCATGCTTGGCGAGGTGCTCGATCACTTCAACTCGCTCAGCAAAGCTTGCGGAATAAAAGCGGTCGATTGTTGCAGCTAGACGTCGATTTCGTTTAAGCGGAACACCCGCGATGCTCGAAGCGATCACTAGCGAAGCATCGATTCTTTCAAGCAGACTTAGGTAGGTGGAGACTGCTTTACGGTCGTCATAGTCACCCGTCTCAAGTCGATCAAGCCACTCGTTGACAGTCAGTTCGATTGCAGCTAGCTCACTTGGTGATAAGCGTTGATAACCACGCCGGTCGACACGCTCGAGCAC
>JAKBSX010000228.1 GCA_021844725.1 Actinomycetes bacterium
ACAAAGTTGGCAGACGCAACACTTTTGTCGCCTCGCTTGCAATGATGTCTATTTTTGAGTTCGCATCTGCTTTTGTTCCCAATTATACAACACTGGTTGTACTCCGTTTCCTGGTAGGTTTTGCAGTGGGTGCTGATTATGCCAATGGTGCGACCTATTTCAATGAATTCTCATTGAAGCAAACACGTGGACGAAATTACTTCTGGTGGTTCGGAATGTTCGCACTGGGAACGTGCGTCATGGGCATACTTGCAATTGCTTTGTTTTCACTTGGCACCACTGAGTGGAGATACCTGTTTGCCATAACCGCCATACCATCTGCTATCGGCGCTGTCATGCGACTTGGTCTTCCAGAATCACCCAGATATCTAGCTGGTAAGAACAGGATGGAAGATGCCCGGAGCGCATTAAAACGAGCATATCTGGACCCTGCTGGTGCCGATGCTTATAATCAGACACCAGTACTTGGCACCAAAAGACAGTTACAATTGCTGCGCCCTTATGTCCTCGGAATAACAATACCGATGTTTCTTGTGGCATATTTCATCAATGTTCCGTTGACCTCTGTGGGACTATTGTCCCCTCTCTATCTGGGTGTGTTGAAAATAAAACCCCCAACGACAGTTTTGTTCACCCTTTTTGCATTCAATATACCAATCACCCTTGGTGCGTTCGTTGGCAGTGCATTTGTTGACAGATTCGGCAGGCGGACAAATCTGATAATTTCGTCGGCAGGGGGATTCTTATGCATCATGGCCATGGCGTTCTTGGCGCACCCTTCAACAGTATATGTGCTCTTGGCATTCCAGGCACTCGGCTCGATACTGATATGGTTCGGAACGCCAGTCGTATACAACATAGCAACAGAGCTTTATCCCGTAAATATCAGGGGCGCCGGGGAAGGTATTAACGTGACTGGAACAAGACTTGCCGGTTTTTTTGGTCCATTTATTGGTACAGTTCTTCTGACAGATTATAATTTATTCACAGTGTTTATCTTCGACGCGATAATGCTATTGTTAATGCTCCTAATAGTGGTCTTTTGGAGCGGAAGAAAAATCGAAACAAAGAACGAAGAAATAGAAGAGGCGGTAAAAAGAATAGTAGGTGAATGAAATGGTATTACATGTGAAACGCGAAAATGTAAAGCGAAGAGAAAAAACAACCCTTTCGGCTGTTCCACTCATAACGGAAATATCATACGGCACGAATGCCAGCTTAATGATAGGGTCGAGACCGGAAGGATATCATTCGAAGCCGCACGTCCATGACTGCGAACAGCTGAACTATGTAATTGACGGGCAGCTCTGGCTGTTTGTCGAGAAACAGGCGTTTCTGCTCAAGAAGGGCGACCATATGCGTGTGCCGCCAAACAAGTTGCACTGGTCATGGAACAAGGGACCCGGGACAAGTATACTTGCAGAGGTACACAGCCCTGGCCTTCAGGCAGACTGGCCGGATATCGCCATTCCTTTGTTTGATGAAGGGGAGAGTACAAAAACATCCGGATCGCCTCATAACAGGCTTGTAGACACTTCGCAGGACTATATCAGTGAAGTGGAGAAGCAGGCACAGTGAACAGCTTCAGATTCAGCCGGCGCTGCGGCTACCACGCCTATCTATCTCTACTATCAGCAGTTCTCCCGGATTGCCACAATATCGTCTTCAATTACACGACCAACCTCATCAGGCTATTTCAGTCTTGAAGAAATTGAGTGCATCCTCAATGCAGGCGATAGAGGCGGGAACCTACCTAACCTCGTACTGGGTTTCGACAACGACCCATAGTTTTCATCTGACTCATTCATTTAGCCTGTGAAACGACTGGAGATGGAACGGGGACTCATTGCGAGCAGTGCTCCTGAACAGCAGGGACAGATAGAGTCGTTCTGCGTCACATTTAAGACAGAATGCATCATGCCGCAGAAAAAAGAAATATCAGATGCATTCGACCCTACTTTCCGCAAAATAGAAAGTGGAATTTTCTGAATTTTCATTCCGCCGCCAGAGTGTAGTCTCCACGGTCCACACCCATCAGTTCCAGCAGCCGTTCCTGCAATGGCGTGAGTTCAGGCTGGAATACCTGTACTTCTCTGTCCGCATCTGACAGACGGTGTATCTGTACGCTGCCAAACGATGAAAGAAGCCTCTCGGCTGTGGGGAATTCACACTCCCTGCTTTCATGGTAGATGGGTATGCTCCTTATCTTTTCTCTTTTCATCGAGAGGCAGGCACGCCTTTCGATGAAGAAACAGAAAATAGCATCGCTTCCAATATATTCCGAGGGGAGGAAATGCATATCGCCGACAGCCGACAAACTGCTGTCTGCATTCTCAGAAGTGATGACACACCACCTGCTTGACAGAGAAAGCAAGATTGGCGTGTTCGAAACGCAGCTCAATGATAAACAGAAACTGCTGTTGACACTGATGGACGTGGCGCCGGCATCATATGACGCTGCCGGGTAAATTCGAGGATATCACGTTTCAAAACTGCGGAAAATAGGCTTCATTGTTCTAGTGGCGTGTTTTTAACACTCATCGGGCACAGTTGACGAAGATGAAGCGAAAGTTCATTGTTGACCTGCATCGGTGGAAAGGATTTGGGCTCGAGAAAAGTTGTTTATATTGCGTGACGGTTTCTAGCTCTATCCATCTGGCTAGTGGAGGAAAGGTTATTCGATGAGCTCAATGGAAGAGGTAGTGGAGCGAGTATGTAACGAGGGTCTCATTGATGAAAACGTAACTGACAGATATCCGCCAGAACTGCCTCCTTGGATGCATGACAGTGTTAAATGGCCAAGAATCTATTCAAATGAGTCGACAGAAGGGGAAATAAAAAGCTCTTTGCATGACAACGAATCATCGCAGACTGAGTATTCACCCGATGGCCCTATTTCCAGCGAAGTGAGGGAACACGGAATTGATGCGTTGGCATGGTATATTCCATTTCACTCCTCTCCCAAGTACTATGGCATCTATATCAGGGAATCCGGACTTAAATTCCTGGCAGCTTATTTCAACAAGTCTGCAAAATCCAGTTATGCCAGATCGCTGGAGGCGGCATACGACCTTCTCAACCTGCATGAAGAGGCGCATAATCATGTAGAAGTTCTCTTCAGCTTTCATGAATTCGTCGCCAAGAAACGACTTTACTCCCGCCGTAACAGGAGTGCCTCCACTTCAGTGAAGGGGACAGGCGGCCACTCTCTTACTCTCGAGCAGCTAGAAGAAGCGTTGTCCAACTCTTTTGCTGTTACTTCAGCTAGGATGAAAAAGTTCAGATCTGAAGCCGAAAGCTTCGCGCAGTATTATCAACCCATCGGATATAGAGACTGGAAAGCTGTGAAACCTCACTCCCTATTTGAGCTGGGCATGAGTGCGTTAGTCGATGCGGCACTGAGCGGCAGCAGCTTTGGCACATTGCCTCATTATCCTGTGTTCACGTGGGCTCATTGGCACGCTTATGGAATTCCAAGGTACCTGGTTCCCTCTACCCCGACGGGAGGCGTTTCCGGAGTCGCGGTTTGCGAGGTCTGCAAAAAAAGACCTGCAACAACGGCCATGATCTCAACTTGGGGAGGATCTCTCTCCGTTTGCGAATATTGTTCGGAACACACATGCACGTAGTCGACTACTTTCATGTTGGGAAACCGTCATGTCCGTCCACGTCGCCAGTGTTTTGGCGGCGGTCGTGCGTGGGTACTACCAAGGAGATTTTATCAAATACACTTACCTCCAACTCTCTAAGGTAAAAAGGGTTCATTCATCGCTCCCTGCCATAACTTCAACTCAAATTCATGCTAAAACGTTTTCTGGCAACGATTACCTTATTTGCAATCACTATGGTGATTGTACAGCATTTATAGCATTCCATCCTGAACCATCTTCTGAATTAGATGGGCGAGAACTTGGGACTACTTCGGGGCAACAACGGTTCGCCCAGACGTGTAGACGTGAAACTGTTTCTCTATGAAAACAGGAAGTGGCTGTGCACAAGGAGGTTCCCTGCCTATGCGCATGAATTCAATCCTGACGAGCGGATATGGAATGTGCTCAAGTATCAGGGACTTTCTAACCGGTGTCCCGATACAATAGGAGAGATGAAGGCCAGGGTGAAAGGTGTCATGAGCAGGCTGAAAAGACATCCTGAGAGGCTACGGAATGCGATAGCGAATTCCAGGTTGCCGCTACCCTCAATTCGTGCACGCCCACAGTAGCGCAAAATAATCCATTCTCAATCCAAAGGAGAACAAGCTTGTTGATTCTGCCTTTGCGCTTACTCTGTGCCTCAATTACCCCCTTTTGCATAAGTTCAGTCAGGAAACACCAGATTGTTGGGTTACAGTATTATTGTGATGTTGTGGAATTCGCTTCGACTGAACCAGCTTCCATCCTCTGAAAGCACCCATCTCTGGATCGAGCGCGTACTCTCCTTCTTGAATTGGTATACAATCGGCGTAGGGCTTGCCTGCTTGACTGCAATCTGATATGCCGCGTTGCGTCTAACATGTCCGGATGTGGCGCTTTTGCTGGTGTGAAAATTCCAATTCGATTGACAATAGACAATTAATATACAAGATATTTGTTTTTTCACGCAAGTGAGGAGAGTTGCCGAATGGTTGCTAAGACTCTTGAATCGATCAAAGCTGATGCAAAAACAATTCGCCAAATGCTAGATAAGACCAAGTATGAAGTAGATGTGTTTCAAAGGGAGTATGCATGGCAAAGAAAGCATATTGAGCAACTGGTTACAGATCTCACTTCAAAGTTCAGTATCAGCTATTCGAATGAACACAAACGAAAGGATGTACAAAATTACCCCAGCTACTTCTTAGGCTCAACTATCATAAATGTCAAGGACAACAAGAAGACTATTATCGACGGTCAACAAAGACTTACATCGCTCACCCTTTTGTTGATATACTTGAATAATTTACAAGCGGGCCGGGCAGATAGCGTCCAGGTGAAGGATCTCATATTTTCTGAAAGATATGCAGAGAAGTCTTTCAATTTGCTGATACCAGATCGGGCCGATTGCATTGAAGCTTTGTTTTCCAATGACCCCAATGCTGATACTCCGGGCAGTGGTAGCGAATCTGTCAAGAACCTCATTGAGCGGTATCACGACATAGAGGAACTGTTTCCTGAAGAGTTGAAAAAAGAGGCGTTGCCTTATTTTATTGACTGGCTTGTCGATAATGTTACTCTTGTAGAAATTAAAACTTATGCCGATGAAGACGCCTATACTATTTTCGAAACCATGAATGATAGAGGGTTAAACCTAACTCCTACTGAAATGCTTAAAGGGTATCTGCTTTCGCGCGTGGAAACGGAAGAATATAAACTTCAACTCAACGATGTGTGGAGGACCAGAATATTTGAAATAAAGGAAGAGATAGATGAAGTTGAAGACCTCGAATTTTTCAAAGCTTGGCTGAGGGCCAAATATGCTCAGACAATTAGACAAACCAAGGCTGGATCAGAAAATGAGGATTTCGAGAAGATAGCAACAAGGTTTCACAGTTGGGTAAAAGATAATGCCAACAGCATCGGCTTAAAGGATGGCAAGAGTTATCGCGATTTCATCGATAGGAACTTCCAATTTTATTCTAAGTTGTATCTGAAAATCGATGGTCATTCCAAACACTTCGATATGAAGCAGGAGTATATTTATTATCTCGAGCATATGAATTTTCCACGATCATTTTATTTCCCACTACTCATGAGAT
>JAKBSX010000229.1 GCA_021844725.1 Actinomycetes bacterium
CGGATTCAATAATTTCTGATTCTTGAGCATCTCTTGGTTGCGTTTCTCTTGAGTCTGTTTATACTTACCCTTCACATCGACTATGATCCTGCCGCTTATGAGTACTTTCAAAAGTTCTCCAGCAGTCGTATTCAAGCATTCATCAACCAAGTGAAATTACCACTCTCGTTAGAATTGCCTTCATCCTCATCCAATCAAAGAGCTGCAGTTGAAATAGGATGGAAGTTGTATTTCCAATTGTTAACTGCCATCGAAGAGACCATCAAGATCGATCAAGAGAACTCATCCCGTCATCATTGGCATCCTGCAACTCATATGTATGCGATGGAAAGAAATCTTAACGAAGAAGTTGTTTATCGTCCAAGACCCATAGAGTCTTCAACTGATGCTAATGTATTACCTGACTCATATACCGATGATGATGAGGAACTGAGTGAAGAGGAAGAGAGTGGGGACTCGGGGGGTCAGAGGGATTCCAATCGTCCTAGGAGGTATTCTCAAGAGGAGTACTTCAAATCTTCGTCAGAAAATGAGTCCTCTGAATCTTATGAGGCCTACAGGTAGTACCCCTGCCTTAATTTGAAGTAATTGTTTCAACTTTATTCTAACGTAGACCCCAATGGGACCCCGAGAGTGTGTCGCCGATCTTCTTCGGGTATACCCTGGTTACCCTGAACCAGCGATCGAGCGTGGTGGGTTCAGAAGAGCAGAGTGAGCTTGACGCAGAGATCCGAGCCTTGGAGAGGGCCAAGCGGATGAAAGTGGATGCTCGAGAGGAGCTGGAGAAACGCATGGCGAACTTTACTTTGACACGGGAGAAACGAATAGCCGATGTGAAGGGTAAGTATGAACAGGCTCAAGAGAAACGCAACCAAGAGATGCTCAAGAATCAGAAATTATTGAATCCGACGGCGTTTAAGCTTTACCTTGCTGAGTGGACTGTTGAGGAGAATGAAGCGGAGCAAGCTTATCAACTTGAGCTTACTCGAATGGATGATGCGCACCAAACTCAGCTAAATGCTGATAAGGAGGCATTGCGAACGATCTTGAATGAGCAGGTTCTGTTTGAAGACAGTGTGAGCTTCGAAAGGCCTACTGCTGCACTCATTGAGGAAATATCGAGAGCCGAGATCACTAGATGGTCAGAAGAATTGCAGAAACGATGCTCAGCGCTTGAGGTAATTTACAAGGATTTTTAGCGATCATTTCTCTTGAATTTGTCTAGGTGGCACGAGACGAGTATACGAGTTTAAAAAACAGCCTAGTCGGCAGAAGAGGTGGAAGAGGAACTGAGACTGCTTCCATCGACGAACGCTCAATGGCTAACGTGTCCCTCACTCGTCTGAATGAGAGTAAAAAGGCTGTAGAGGAAGCATTACTCTGTCTCGGTGATGCTGAAGTGTTGCTTCGTCGGGCTACTCGGCTTATTTCTCATGAAAGGGAGCTGCTGCCACTTTTCAGGGTCATGGCGGGCACTGATGATTATCCGAAATCGTGCCCTTATAATCTTATTGTAGCAGGAATGATACTGCTTATGAACGGCACATTTGATCAGCGTGCTAACTCTATATTTGAGGTTTTTCAACCTACCCGACCCGGGCTCTACGACAAGACATATCTCACTGACTGTGTCTCTTTAATCATCGAGGTATTAAATAAATTACACCTATTTCCTTACAAGCTAGCCTCTGATGAGCTGGAAAGTCTCGTTCTAAGATATTTTGCAGATACACGAGTATCTGTCGCGCTTACTCAGTATGAGGCGAAGCATTTTCTTAGCTCTCTAATCAGCCGAAGTAAATATCACTCAGACTTGTTTGGTCTTGATCGGCATTTACTCTTTAGCACCTATCAAAGACAGAAGATGAATGTACAATTATATTATTTTGACACGTACTTCTGCTGATAACTTATCCTAGCCTATTACTCTTCTCCAATACGGCGTTATTGACCAACTATCTTGCAAACACATGATTCATTTCCAGACAACGAGATATTTCCCCCAATTACAATCCAGCAATAGGACCAGAATTCATGAGCTTGCAATGAATTGTGGTATGGATGATCCATTGCGGGTTGATTATCGTCAAATGATTAAGAAGGGACCATCTAAACCCCAGAGTTATCTGCAAGTTGAACCGCTTACCCATGGCCATTTGAATAATTTACAATACATTGAAATGGTGGATCGTGAGACTGCAGCAACAAAAATTCAGAGTTTATTTCGTTCTTATAAAGAGCGACGATTTGCTGAAATGGCAGCAAAAATTCGAGCGTTCGAGGAGGCGAAGGCGTTAGCTATACAAGAGGTCAAAACTAATCTTATTGCAGAATTCCGCACCAGAGAAGCAAGCTCTGGGATGGGGCGCATGAAGTGGGATGCTCAAGTGCGTCTGCAACAAGGAAAACTTCGCGCGCTCGGAGAAGTGGTGAGTCGAGCCGACACAGTCATGATTATGATGGATGAGGCGCTTCGTCGTGCAACTGATGAAATTGAGCAGCGATTCCGTGAAATACAAAGCAAGGAAGAATTTGGCTACTTTGATATTGAAGTCCAGGGCCCAGTGGTTGACGATCCGAGCAAGAAACGCGATATCCTTGAGCTTTTCGGTCTGTCGCACTGGTTCGATAACCTTGAAATTGAGGATCAGATGCGGGATATACACACTCCTCGACCTGACGACTCAAGTGATGATGGTAGTGATGATGATGAAGTGCATAATGAACAGTCGGCTTTGATAACCCTTTCTTCCGAAGAAATCATTGAAACTCTTGAAGGAAATTACACATACGATCCTAAAAAGAAAGGAGAGAATAAGCTTCAGCGCGAATTTCGCCACGCCATGGCATTTCCTTCACCAGAGATTCAGCATCTTGTTGCTCGACTTCGAGCAATCGATTCCTGTTTTACTGTGTACAAAGTAATGAAGTTCTTATCGGAAACTCCATCAAAACGTTTACTTATGCTCATGGTCGAGAACTTAAATTTAGAGCGACTTGCATTTGAATTACGGAATCACTTCAAATTAGCTCGTAATCATACGCATATCGCCACAGTATTGAAGAGCATATGCCACTCTGATTTAGAATTCGGAATACTTCCCGAGGAAATTAAGAGGGTACAGTATGCTTGTGAAGGAACACTATCGCGTATGGTTCAATTTAATATTCGCAATATGGTGGAGGATTACAACAAAAGAGTAGAAAGTCGCTTGCAATCAATCACCACTCTTCTTGAAGATAATGAAATTATACAGGAGGAAATTTCGCATAATTCTTTATTAGAGAAAAGATTTGCTAAAGAATATTCTCATTTGCAACAAGAGTTCATGAAATTGCGCCGAGAATATCATACCTTATCGTTGTCCATTCAAGAAATAGAAAGAAGAAGAATAAGCTTGGAAAACCTTAACGTTTTCCGTGCAGGGCTTGACATTGTTGTTGAGGTTCAGAATGATGATCGCAAAAATTGGATGGGACGTATGACTTACGCGCTTAGTATCAACGAAGATTCGGAACGGGAGAAGGAAGTAAAATACACCGAGCTAGTTGGAGTTTGTAGAGAATTCATAGATACTGCCTCACATGATGCGATGACAATCATAAGGGAATATTACCTCCCAAACATGCAGAAGACAATCCCTATTTACGAAGAAAGTGATGTTGAGGGACGAAGCTCAGTGTGCGGGAGGGGCATTTATGGCAAAAAATCTTTCTTTGAAGCCAATAACATTTCCTATAGAGTTTTCTGTGATCATGATGGAATTTTTAACGGTTCCGATGAGTGTTCTGCAAAGGCTGCAAATAACGAGCGCTTGTTTTCTTTACAATATGCCGCCTGTCACGTAAAATCTCTGCATGTTCCACTTGTAGTTACTATTGATTATCATGGCTTTCGTGTTCTAGCACAATCAAGGGCGCCGACAACTAAGGTTTCTTTCAATGAAAAGGGAGAAGTAAATGTATCGTCCGGAGACCTCGTCCACGGAGTTGTTAACAGAGGAGATATGTTTTTGAACAGGGATAAATTACTGCAATCGTTGCTATCGCAAACTGCGCGTATTTTTAATCTTTCTGATCATAACTGTAAAGGCTTTAAGGATATCTCTGGGTCGAATACCAACTGCTCCGCGGAAATCAAAATTTACAGGGGGGTGGATGGTGATTTCTACATGCAAGATTTCTGGGTTGCGTTTCCTCCAGAGGTACCTGAATGCACACCTCATTTTCTTCGAAGTTCTCGAGATCAGAGCATATATTGGCGTCGGCTACGTCCAGAGTTTTGCAGGAATTTCCATTCACCGTTGAGTCCCGATGCATGCTCCACCATAGTCTACCATACTTTCGATCAGAGGAGTCAATATGAAGCTGTTCATACCGCGAACATGCATATGATCAATCATGTTATTCCAGAGTTCGTCGATTATTTAGTGCAGAGGAACTACACCCTTCAGCTTTCCGAGGGATTGGGCTTAAATGTATCGAATGAGCTACACGTAAGGGGAGTGAGTGTGCGACATATCGGGTTAATTCGATCTAAATTGTGGCATGAACTCCCGGGAAAGGTATCACTCTATAATAATGAACGGTATATACGGTGTTCTCATGACGTTCGCAATGATGTTCGACATGGCGACATTGTACGGCTAGGTGAACTCTCATTCAATGTAATTGAAACGAATAAGAGGAAAATTGAGCATGATCGCATCCCAATCGACCGTAAGTACAAGGGTCATCCCTATCAAAACGTATCTGCGAAATCTGGTACAACTGCAGGAAGTCATTAAATATAATCGCATACATATACTGTATTTACCTTCGTGAATTCCAAAAATGTAATGAAATACCCAGAAGTTTTCGCGATTCACCACTAGCCCAAATCTTCCGCATAAGTAAGCTACTCGTTTGATTTCTTTAGAAGTAGAACATTTGGCGAAGAGTTCAACGGTAAAATGCGATGTTTGGTCTTGGGGTATGAGTTTCTCTTGAAATCGCACAGTAATAAAGGATTTGGAATCAGGTTTGAATCCGACAGACTTGCTGAAGGAGTCTCCAACAATAGGGCCGGGAAGATATAACTCACAACCTTTGGAGTAAGCACCTTGTGCGGATTCTCCTAAGCTTCCTACATTCTCAGCAACTCGTGACCCTTTTCTCTCATAAAGCTGCAGGAACAGCAAAGGGCTATCAGTAAGAATTTGTTCCCTGTAAGTATTTTCCGATGCTGTATTTGCTTTCATTGCAGCGAGGGTAGCCTCTGCAGAAGTTAGTGCGGACATGTTATGACGAATGACCGGGAGAATTTCTAATATGTCAGAGACACAAAACTGGAACCCAAGGGGCCTTTGATGAAACTCCGCCAGTGTGAGGAGCGACACTCGGACATTAAGCATTGACATGAGCCTATGAATCGCGTATGGAATGCAAAACTTCAGACTTGAAAATAACGAAAATTGTTCATGCACTGACACCGCAGCATGGCCAAATCTTTCTCGAATCCCGTGATAAACAAGCTCTTGTAGTACACGTTCAGTATCATCGCTGGCTCCGGAAATTATATTTAAGTATTCGCAAACAATTGTTCGCAGAAAAATTACCGAAATTCCCTTAGTTCTTTTCGCATATTGGCGCAGGCTCCCACGAATAAGATGCTTGATGGTTCGAGTGATCATCTCTGTTAAAAACAATATGCGTAACGATTCACAATTTGTTTCGTTTGCAGTC
>JAKBSX010000230.1 GCA_021844725.1 Actinomycetes bacterium
TTATACGCGACAGCTCACCTCCTGACGCAACTTTTGCAACCTTTGGTTAGAACTCACCCTGAAACCGGCAGACAATCCTTGTATTGTTCGCCTAGATTCACAATAGGTATTCACGATGTGGATGACGCTGAAGCCCAGCCACTACTTGACGAATTATTTGGATACATCTACGACGAAAAGTTCCAATATCGCCATCAATGGTCGGACAATGACCTGGTGATTTGGGATAATAGGTGCCTTAATCACAAAGCTACGGGTAATCTCGGTCCCGGTGATATCAGAAGAATGCATCGCACCGTTTTACGTGGAGATTCGGCCTATTACGACCCAGAAGGTCGCCCGCGTATCCACTGAGCATTTTCCAAGCCCTAAGGTGACCAATGCCTTGGAGCAGTTTAACATACTGGTAATCCTTGAGTCAGTTGCTGGGTAATACAGTTCTCATTTTGCCAATTTCAGGGTTCAAGTGGGGTAGACTTGATTGCTGTAGATATGTGGTTTTGACTAATAGATTGAGGGCGTCCAGCAGTGGTTTGCATTGGCTAAACATATTTTTGTCACCGGAGGTGTTGCATCTTCCTTGGGCAAGGGGCTGACAGCGTCTTCCTTAGGAAGATTGCTCAAGGATCGAGGCCTCAGGGTTCAGATGCAGAAGCTTGACCCTTATATCAACGTCGATCCCGGCACAATGAACCCGTTTGAGCACGGTGAAGTGTTTGTAACCGATGACGGTTCTGAAACTGATCTTGATCTTGGTCACTATGAGAGATTTGTCGATGTCAATCTAACCAGACCCTCTTCTGTCACGACTGGGTCAATATATTCTTCCGTAATTGCCAGAGAGCGCCGGGGTGATTATTTGGGCAAAACGGTCCAGGTTATTCCCCATGTGACAGATGAGATAAAAAGTCGCATACTTGCCCTTGCTGACGACGATGTCGATGTCGTCATAACAGAAGTTGGCGGCACTGTTGGGGATATTGAAATCCTTCCGTTTCTTGAGGCAATTCGACAATTTAGAAAAGATGTAGGAAGAGACAATGTCTGTTATATTCATCTAACTCTTGTGC
This sequence comes from Actinomycetes bacterium, assembly GCA_021844725.1. The sequence continues at coordinate 1,071 of JAKBSX010000230.1, forward strand.
CCTATCTGGGTCCTAGTGGAGAGCAAAAGACAAAGCCAACGCAGCACTCTGTAACTGAACTCCGCTCCAGAGGTATACAACCTGACATTATTGTGTGTAGATCAGACAAAGCGTTATCTGATGGTCTGAAGTCAAAGATTTCCATGCTTTGCGATGTGCCTCAGGAGGCAGTGATTTCCGCCGTTGACGCAAAGAATCTGTTTGAACTGCCACTGGTCCTTCATGAGCAGGGCTTGGACGAGCAGGTGTTGAATCTACTGAGATTTTCGTTAGATGATCATCCACTGGAAATGTCTAATTGGGAATCAGTGGTATATAAATCCAATAATGTCAACGGCAGAATCAAGATTGGAGTCATAGGCAAGTACATCAATCTTCCAGACGCGTATCTAAGTGTCGTAGAGTCCTTGAGGCACGCGGGGATAGAGTGTGGAGTTTCTGTCGATGTGGAATGGGTTCAGGCAGAAGACGTAACCCCCATGATGGCTCCAGCTCTCTTGAGTAAGCTTGATGGCATCGTTCTTCCCGGTGGTTTTGGCGAGAGGGGGATCGAAGGAAAGATTGCAACTGCAACTTGGACCAGAGAAAACGAGGTTCCGACCCTCGGACTTTGTCTAGGACTTCAGACTATGGTTATTGATTTTGCACGAAATGTCGCCAACTTAGAAGGTGCTGATTCTGGGGAGTTTAGACCAGATGCACCACACCTGGTTATTGATCTAATGGAGCATCAGAAAAAGATTACCGATATGGGTGGGACGATGAGGCTGGGTGCTTACGTAGCCATGCTTAAGCCGGGTACGGTGGTAGCTAATGCTTATGGTGATCTGGTTGTTTCTGAAAGACATCGACACAGGTTTGAAGTAAATAGCAGATACCGTCAACGACTCGAAGACGCAGGTTTAGTTTGTTCAGGGTTATCACCGGATGGGTCTTTAGTTGAGTTTATAGAGCTTCCTGATCATCCGTTTTGGGTCGGCACTCAAGCCCATCCAGAATTTAAATCTCGCCCTGACCGGCCCCATCCACTTTTCTTAGCGTTCATGAGAGCTGCCATAAGCCGGGGAAAAACCGACAGGGCGTTTTCGTGATGTCATAAAGGATCTGACCATCGTGCGTAAAGTGAGCGAAACTGAACAATATCGCAATTCAGTGATTTCATTGGTAACCGTGAGATTCGAATCGCCAGAGGGAATTAGTTTTGAGAGGGAAATCGTCAAGCATATCGGAGCAGTGAGTGTAGTTCCGCTGCTCGAAGATAATCGGCATGTTTTGGTCATGTCTCAGTTTAGGGCTGCGATGGGCCGACGATTGATCGAAATTGTGGCAGGCAAACGCGATGTGGCCGGTGAGGCCAAAGAAAAGACTGCACTGCGGGAACTGGAAGAAGAGATGGGCCTTCGTTGTGCTGAGCTTTTGGATTTGGGCGAATTTGAAAACTCACCAGGCTTTACCGACGAGCACTCTCACTCTTATTTGGCAAAAGGGCTTTCGCTTGGAGTGAGAGACCCACAATCCATTGAGGAAAGGGAATCTTCGATATTTTTGCTTGATCTCAATGACCTGCCAAGATTAATTTCTGAACGAGTCATTACGGATGGTAAGACGATCATCGGGCTTTCCCGAGCTCGAGATTACCTTTCCGCGGACTCAGAGAGCCGCGACATCTTGTTTCCCGCGGTTGCAACAAATGGTAAAAGTTCTGGCGATACTGTAGAGTTCAAGCGTTGGTCCAAGTCGATAAATAAGCTCTAGGCTCAAATGTTGAACGAACTAATTGAGGACTACCTATTTGAGTTGTCAACCATATACGGTCGTTCTGAAAATACAATTATGTCTTATCGTCGCGATCTGCTAATGTTGCAGCGCTATCTTGCTGAGCACAAGATTAGTTTCAAAGAGTTGACAGCTCAGGATATTAGCTCTTTGCTGGCTGAGATTTCGGTTAATCACTCCCGGGCCTCACAGGCTAGGTTACTGTCTTCGGTTCGTGGGTTCTACGATTTTCTTTTCCAAAATGAGATAATTGGTTCTAATATCTTGTCTCATTATGACTCAATGAAGGTTCCCCTTCGGCTTCCCAAGGCGCTGAGTACTGACCAAGTCTCTGCGCTAATAAACTCAATTCCCGGGAATTCCGAGATCGATCTTCGTGATGCAGCTGTGATTGAGATTCTTTATGGAACAGGGATGCGGATTTCCGAGCTTGTGAATTTATCAATGAATGATCTTCTTTTGGAGGACCAGTTGATTTCAGTGATTGGAAAAGGCAATAAGCAAAGGCTTGTTCCAGTAGGACGTTACGCCTATCAATCGTTGGTTTCGTGGTTGGGATCAGAGGGAAGAATGAAGATTCTGGGCAAGAGTAGACGAAGTCGGGATTCCCTTGACGCTGTATTCATCAATATGAGAGGGAACCGATTATCCAGGCAGGGCGCTTGGTTTATTTTGAAGGAGCGAGCAAACAGGGTGGGACTTGGGGATAAATTATCTCCGCACGTGCTGCGTCATTCCTGTGCAACCCATATGCTCGATAATGGTGCCGATATTCGTGTTGTACAGGAATTATTAGGGCACGTTTCAATTGCTACCACGCAAATCTATACTAAAGTTTCAAGTGAGCGAATTCGTTCAGTGTATTTTAGCGCACACCCACGCGCTATAGAAAACTAGGTGTATTGTTAGCTATGGCCTTAGATCCTAAGACAGTTGCACATTTTCGAGATGTACTTAATCGGGAGAGGATTGAGGTAACTGAAGCCCTCTCGTCTCTTGTGTCTGCGCGCAATGCCGAAGGAGGATATGACTCCAACTTTGCTGACATTTCTCAGGTTACAGCAGAGAAAGGCGAGACAGACGCACTGGTGCAACCGTTGAAGGAGACAATTGCTGAAATTGACGATGCTTTAGGTCGGATATCTGATGGCAGTTATGGTTTATGCATAAAGTGTGGAACCGAGATTTCCGAAGAACGGCTGGAAGCCGTACCTAAAACTAAATACTGCACTCCATGTGCAAGCAAGATGCGCTAAGGAGCCAGAAAGCCCATATTAGCTTTTGCCAAAGACACTGTCTGATTGGCGATTTCTCGAGCTTTTTTCGCACCAAGTTCTAATATTGCGGCTATCTGGCCGGGATCTTTGCGCAGTTCGTAATAATTCTGTTGCAGTGGCTCAAGAATCGAGATGATCGCTTCTGTTGTATCCTTTTTCAGCTCTCCGTATCGCGTGTAACGTGAGGCGATTGTTTCTGGGTTTTCTCCTGTGCAGGCAGACAACAGCTCAAGCAGGTTAGACACTCCAGGCTTGGATTGAGGATCATACTTTACCTGGTTGTCAGTATCGGTCACAGCTCGGGATATTTTCTTCGCGATAGCTTCATGGCTATCGAGGAGATAGAGGATTCCAGATTCAGTCGTGGATGATTTTGACATTTTCCTGGTTGGATTCGTAAGATCCATTACCCGCGCTCCAACTGGGGGAATCGTTGCTTTTGGTACCGTGAAAGTTTCGCCATATTTGGTGTTGAATCTTATTGCAATATCCCTGGTGAGTTCCAAATGTTGCCGTTGATCTTCGCCAACAGGTACCAGATTCGCCTGGTAGGCCAGGATATCTGCGGCCATTAGAGCTGGATAGGTAAAAAGCCCGGCTCTAATCGACTCGTCATTTTTGCCCTTGTCTTTAAATTGCGTCATGCGCGAAAGCTCACCATAAGTGGCGGTACACTCTAACAACCAGGATAATTCTGTGTGTGCGCTGACATGACTCTGGACAAAGATAGTGCATATTTTTGGGTCTAAGCCTGCAGCTATTAACGTCGTGGCCAGCTCTAAGGTATTATTGCGAAGTTCCCTTGGGGAATGCTCGATTGTTATCGCATGGAGGTCGACGATTGTGTAAAAGGCATCGTACTCGTACTGGTTCTGAACCCAGTTTCTGATAGCTCCGAGGTAATTGCCAATATGAAGTTCTCCGCTCGGTTGTATACCGCTCAATACTCTTAGCACAGCCATAGATGTTAGGAGCAATTTATCCCAACTGGTTCAAATTCGAATTTGAAAGTCTTGAACGAGAGAAGTTTATCGTTGGCGTCCAGAAAATCGCTGATTGGTGAAATCTGGCTGGTCGATACCATTGCACAAATTTAAATTCACGATAGTGGCGATTTTCAAATTATTTGACAACAACATTACCTATCGTGCGAAATCGCGTTTACAGTACTGTACAATACGCGGTAGATGCAAGAAAGTGGTTGCTTAGGCAACTTCCAAGCATCGGGGCTAAATAGAGGTGTTTAGGGAGATATTTTCAAGGGAAGGGGGTAAATGAAGTGGCAGCTAAGACGCGCAATGGGTTTTATTGGTTACTGTTGCTTCCATTCATAGGTACGCTAATCCCGTCTATCTATGCCAAGAGCAATCCACAGTTTCTGGGAATGCCTTATTTTTATTGGTATTTGATTATGTGGATCATTCTTACCGGAATAATTGGAGGAATTGTGTATTTCCTTTCAGAGCCAAAAGCTTGATTCGAGAGATAGATGGAATATCAACAGCGGCGTATCCAAAGAGTAGTAATGAACTGTCAGTTATTGAATTTTTACTTGATTGGGGGTGATTGAAATTAAGTGGCAAGCTTTCGTAA
>JAKBSX010000231.1 GCA_021844725.1 Actinomycetes bacterium
TCTCTCTCCGCTTGCGTGAGAGAGAAGACGATGTCAGAGCGCCTAGCTAACGAGCTGATGGATGCAGCCAATGGTGTTGGCGCCTCGGTCAAGCGACGTGAGGATCTTCACAAGATGGCGGAGTCAAATAAGGCATTTGCTCACTACCGCTGGTAGAAGCATTTAGGCTCTGAGCAACTGAAAGTCAAGAGGTAAGGAAAATATCCAGCTCTTGTTCAAATGTTAGGTTACAGCAAGCTGTGTGTTGATGCAGCAATGTTTTTGAGTGTCTAAAAAGAGGCAATAAAATTATGGCAGGTAGGGAATATCCCTTAGAGAAATATCGCAATATTGGCATCATGGCGCACATCGATGCTGGTAAAACCACAACTACGGAGCGAATTCTTTATTACACCGGGAAAAATTACAAAATTGGAGAGGTCCACGAGGGTGCAGCGACCATGGACTGGATGGTCCAGGAGCAGGAGCGCGGAATAACTATCACCTCGGCGGCTACTACCTGCTATTGGAAGGACTGCCGAATCAATATTATCGACACTCCAGGGCACGTCGATTTTACAGTAGAAGTAGAGCGTTCACTCAGGGTTCTTGATGGGGCCGTAGCGGTATTCGATGCAGTGGCCGGCGTTGAGCCTCAAACTGAGACCGTATGGCGCCAGGCAAACAAGTACAACGTACCGCGTATGTGCTTTGTAAACAAAATGGACCGGACCGGGGCAGACTTTTATCGTTGTGTCGACATGATACGGGACCGTCTTGACGCAAATGGCGTCGTGGTTCAGCTTCCAATTGGCGCCGAGTCTGACTTTATCGGGGTCGTCGACATCATTGAGATGACGGCCTTGGTGTATGAAGACGTTCTTGGAGAAAAATACGACGTAGTTGAGATTCCCGAGAATCTGATTGAGCTAGCCAAGAAGTATCACCATGATCTGATGGAGAATATTACCAACTTCGATGATAACTTGATGGAGAAGTATCTCTCCGATGAACCGATAAGTCCGCAGGAGCTGAGAAATTCACTTCGAGCCTCTACTGTGGCAGGTTTTACTGTCCCGATTTTATGTGGGTCGGCTTTCAAGAATAAGGGTGTGCAACCGATGTTGGATGCAGTGGTGGACTATTTGCCATCACCGCTGGATCTTCCTCCATCAGCTGGTACTGATTTCAAGGGTGAAGAGATAACAAGGGAAGTCTCTGACAGCGCCCCGTTTGCAGCACTTGCTTTCAAGATCATGAGTGACCCTTACGTCGGGAAGTTGACGTATTTCAGGGTTTATTCCGGTACTTTGGAAAAGGGTTCTACGGTACTCAATTCTACCAAAGACCGCAAAGAAAGAATCGGCCGCTTGTTATTGATGCACGCCAACACTCGGGAGGATATCGACCGAATTTCAACCGGTGATATTGTTGCTGCAGTTGGTTTGAAGAATACCACTACTGGAGACACCCTCTGTGACCCTGACAAGCCGATCATTCTGGAGTCTTTGGAATTCCCAGAGCCGGTCATCCATGTAGCGGTAGAACCGAAAACAAAAGTGGACCAGGACAAGCTTGGCAAGGCGCTGTATGCACTTTCTGAGGAAGACCCGACGTTCCGGGTTCATACCGACGAGGAAACCGGCCAAACCGTAATTTCGGGTATGGGTGAGCTCCACCTGGAGGTGCTGGTGGACCGGATGCTCAGGGAATTCAAAGTCGATGCTAACGTGGGTAAGCCACAGGTTGCCTATCGGGAAACGATTCGCAAGAGCGTTGAAAAAGTTGAGATGAAATATATTCGCCAAAGCGGTGGTAGGGGACAATATGGTCACGTGGTGATCAACATGGAGCCGACCGGTCCCGGCGGCGGTTATGAGTTCATCGATAAAATTACTGGTGGAGTGATTCCTAAAGAATACATTCCCGCAGTGGATGCTGGAATTCAAGAAGCATTGGGTTCCGGTGTGTTGGCTGGGTATCCAACAGTGGATGTAAGAGTTACCTTGGTTTACGGCTCTTACCACGATGTGGACTCATCCGAAATGGCATTCAAAATTGCTGGTTCGATGGCTTTCAAGGAAGCAGCTCGAAAGGCATCTCCGGTACTTTTGGAGCCAATAATGTCAGTAGAGGTAGTTACCCCTGAGGACTACATGGGAGATGTCATTGGAGATCTCTCGTCCAGAAGAGGAAAAGTCGAGGGAATGGATCAAAGAGGAGCGAATCACGTTATTCGTGCTCAGGTCCCCCTTTCTGAGATGTTCGGCTATGCTACTGATTTAAGGTCGCGAACTCAAGGTCGCGCGACCTATACTATGCAGTTCAACTCTTATCAGGAAGTTCCGGAGTCAATCTCGAAAGAGATTGTCGCCAGGGTCCGGGGAGAGTAGTCTGTAATGGTTCTATGTTCGTATCGCCGGCGCTTAGATAGCGTCGCTCTCACTAAACGGAGCAGTTTTTAATTATGGCCAAGCAGAAGTTTGAGCGCTCTAAGCCTCACATCAATGTGGGTACAATGGGCCACATCGACCACGGAAAGACCACGCTCACAGCGGCCATCACAAAGACGCTGGCCGGCGTGAACCCACACGTGAAGTTTACTCCGTTCGATCAGATCGATAAGGCACCAGAAGAAAGGGCACGTGGAATAACAATTTCCATTGCCCACGTAGAATATGAAACTGATCGCCGACACTACGCTCACGTAGACATGCCGGGTCACGCCGACTACATCAAGAACATGATCACCGGTGCCGCACAGGTGGATGGTGCGATTCTTGTTGTGTCAGCAGCTGATGGTCCCATGCCTCAAACTCGTGAGCACGTGCTTCTTGCACGTCAGGTGGGTGTTCCTTACATTGTCGTGGCTCTCAACAAAGCCGACATGGTTGATGATGAGGAACTGCTGGACCTGGTGGAGTTGGAAGTTCGCGAACTACTCAACGAGTACGAGTTTCCTGGTGACGACACACCGATTGTAAGGGTATCAGCTCTAAAGGCGCTCGAGGGAGACGAAGAATGGGCTTCCAAGATCGTCGAGCTAATGGCGGCTGTTGATGATTACATTCCGGAGCCGGAGCGTGATATCGACAAGCCATTCCTTATGCCTATTGAGGACGTATTCACCATCCAGGGTCGAGGAACAGTCGTCACTGGAAAGGTAGAATCGGGTATCCTTAAGGTCGGGGATGAAATCGAAATCGTTGGACTTCGCGATACCCAGAAGACGGTTTGTACCGGTGTTGAAATGTTCAATAAGTTGCTCGATGAAGGACGCGCAGGTGATAACATCGGTGCTCTTCTACGTGGAACTAAGAAGACTGATGTAGAGCGTGGTCAGGTTTTGTGTAAGCCAGGCAGCATCACTCCTCACACCAATTTCGAGGCAAACGTGTACGTGTTGTCGAAAGAGGAAGGTGGACGTCACAAGCCATTCTTCAATAACTACCGTCCACAGTTTTACTTCCGTACCACTGATGTGACTGGAACCATCACTCTCCCAGAGGGGACAGAGATGGTTCTACCTGGTGACAACGTTACCATGACTGTTGAGCTTGGAAAGCCGATCGCTATGGATGAGGGTCTTCGCTTCGCTATTCGTGAAGGTGGACGTACTGTAGGCGCTGGTCGAGTAACCAAGATTCTCAAGTAACAAATTAGTTGTATAAGGGCATGGGCTTGCCGGATGACCCGGCGGCCTGTGCCCTGGTTCAAATCACGTATTATGTTTGATGCAATCCAAATTGGGTTGCATCGGTACAGCTGGCACTAAGGATAGCGATGGCTGATAGCAGCAAACAAAGAATTAGAATCCGCTTGAAGGCTTACGATCATGAGCTAATTGACAATTCAACTAAGAAGATTGTCGATACGGTTTTGCGTACCTCGGCAAAGGTGCAGGGGCCAGTGCCTCTGCCTACCGAGAAGCATCGCTACACAGTGATTCGTTCGCCGCACAAGTACAAGGATTCGAGAGAGCACTTTGAGATGAGAGTCCATAAGAGGCTTCTCGATATAGTAGATCACACTCCGAAGACTGTGGATTCATTGCAAAGACTGGATTTGCCGGCTGGGGTGGATATAGAGATCAAGATTCAAAACGCCTAGTTTGGGTATAGCTCCCGAACTGATAGGTGAAGTTTCCGTCTATACTTATTTGAACTTCCGTTGAGTATGACGTCCAGGTTGGCCCGGTTTAGTTCGGGTACCGCTTGGCAAAACAGATCGAAGCTCCGTCGGCTATGCCTGCGGAGCGTTTGTGTGTGATTGATCACACAGTTTTTAAGAGACGAAGGATTTTACGATGGCAACAAAGGCGATCGTCGGCGAAAAGGTCGGCATGACTCAGATCTGGGATGACCAGAATCGTGCAGTCGCTGTGACTGTTATTAAGATCGCCCCGGTACGGGTCGTTCAGGCTAAAACGCCTGAAACCGACGGTTATTCCGCTCTGCAGATAACCTATGGCTTTAAGAAAGAGTCAAAGTTATCTAAGCCGCTCGCGGGTCATTATCGTTCGGCCGGGGTAGAGCCAGGTAAGAGGCTCGTGGAGATACGCGTCGATGACACCAACGGGATGGTTCCCGGTACGGAAATCACGGCAGAGCAGTTGGTAGCTGGTGAGCTGGTTGACGTGACTGCGATATCCAAGGGACATGGTTTTTCCGGTGGAATGAAGAGGCATAATTTCAAGGGTCAGGGCGGTTCGCACGGTAACCACAAGCATCACCGGGCCCCAGGTTCTATAGGGGCTTGTGCTACTCCTGCACGTGTTTTTAAAGGCACCCGTATGGCAGGACAGTATGGTAGCGAAAAGGTGACAACCCAAAACTTGCTGGTTATGCGATCAGACCCGGACCGCCAGATTGTGCTTATAAAAGGCGCGGTACCTGGACCCAGAGGCGGTTTGGTAGTTCTTCGCAATGCTGTGAAAGGTGGTAATTAGTCATGGCTTTCGCACAAGCGGAGAGAGAGCTGGTGCAGGTTAGCGTCACCAAGCGAAATCAAAAGGGCGAAGATCTGGGTCAGATTGATCTCGATCCGATGATCTTTGGACATCAGCCCAACATTGCCCTATTGCATCAGGTCGTAACTGCTCAGCTAGCGGCTGCAAGGGCGGGTACTCAGAGTACCAAGACTCGGGCCGAAGTTTCCGGAGGTGGAGCGAAGCCTTTTCGTCAGAAAGGTACTGGTCGGGCCAGGCAGGGTTCTACCAGGTCTCCGCAGTGGGCTGGCGGAGGAGTTGCTCTCGGGCCAAAGCCACGTAAATATACCCAGAAGACTCCTAAGAAGATGATACGTCTGGCTTTACTGCAGGCATTGTCGGACCGGGCACAGTCGGGAGCAATTGTAGTTCTCGATGGATGGGATTTCCCAACTATTAAGACCAAGGACGCGATAGCCGCCCTCAAGGCTTTGAATCTTTCAGGCAGAATTCTGTTGGTTGTGGATCCTTATGACTACAACACTGTTAGAAGCTTTGGCAACATTCCCGAGGTTCAACTTTTAGATATTGAAGAGCTCAATGCATATGACATCTTAAAGAGCGACGTTGTTGTTTTTAGCGAGAACGTTCTCCCTGGAGCAACTTATTGAACATTTCAACACCGGTACAAACCGTCTTCTGGGTATCGCGAAGTCCAACGATTTCGATTTCATCCCCGACCTTAAGGATACCCGATTCTACCTTTCCAGTGACGACTGTTCC